>CAXTWP010000089.1:0-3478 GCA_964247945.1 uncultured Acidobacteriaceae bacterium
GTGGGAGCGAGCCTGCTGGGGAAACAGATCGTGCGTGTGGCAGACCTGCACGGTGCTCATGACGGCGAGCAGCAGAATGCAGAGCACGACCGCCCATCGCGGCCAGAGATGCTCTCGCGAGGCGGTGGGGCCGGGTTGGAGGATGTGGCGCACTGTGAAAAGATTGCTGGGAGCTTGTTAATTGTGTATCACACTGACTCTGCCAAACCGATGCGACAGAGCGAAAAACAGTTGGACGCTGAACGTTCTCGTTATAGGACGATGCAAATGCTGAGAAAGTCAGTCGGGCTATTGCTGAAAAGCCCGCTTTTTGTGGGTACGGTGGCGCTCTTTGCGGCGGCGGGAGCCTCGGGCCGGGGACAACGGCCTTTGCAGTCGGCTGCCGGCATGGCGGCGGGAAGCCCCGGAGCACCGCATCGAACGCGGCTGATCCTGAAGGACGGCAGCTATCAGGTGGTGATGAACTACCGAGTGAAGGGCGATCGCGTGATTCTGGTCAGCGCGGAGCGGGGCGGGGCGGAGGAGGAGATCCCGTTGGCGCTGGTGGACTTTGACGCGACGCACCGGTGGGAGCAGCAGCATCCGGCACCGAGCAGCCTGGATGAGATGGAGCAGGCACCGGTGCCCAGTCCAAAAATTGATCCCGAACTTGCAAAGGAAGAGGAGGAGCGGCGAGCGTTATCGCCGGAGGTGGCACCGGATCTTCGTCTGCCGGAGCAGGACAGCGTGCTGGCGCTGGACGAGTTTCGCGGCTTGGCGGAGCTGGTGCCGTTGAGCCAGTCGGCGGGGGACCTGAACCAGACGATCTCGCACAGTTTTCTGCGCGGCGTCGTCAATCCAATGTCGAGTCCACACCAGATGGTGCAGCTAAAGGGGGAACAGGCGGCGGCGCAGCTGCATGTCAACCAGCCGGTACTTTATGTTCGGCTGGGCGACGATCCCGGCGTGGGGACCGGCGGGACGCCGCTGGTTGTCGATACGCATGGGGCGAGCGCCGCCCAGGTCAACAATCCTCGACCGCCGGCTGGGAGCCGGTACGTGATTGTGCGGGCCGATGTGCGTCTGAACGCGCGGGTGGTGGCGAGCTTCAACATCAATCGGCTTGGCGAGGCGCGGCGGCAGGAGGATGTGGTGGAGACGACGGCGGAGACGCTGCCGGGCGATCACTGGATGAAGCTGACGCCAAAAGAGCCGTTGAGTTTTGGGGAGTACGCGCTGATGGAGGTGGTCTCTCCGAAGGAGGTGAACCTGGGGGTGTGGGACTTCGGGGTGCATCCGACCGCCCCGGAGAACCGCGATGCGGTGAAGCCGGAGCCGCGTAAGCCGGCGACGCTGGAGCGGCGCGGACCGGATCTGAGCCCGCGCTAAAAGGATGCGCCGTCGTAGTTGAGCCCGATCCCGCGGCGCACGGCTTCGTCGGCGAGGCGCAAGCCATTGCGCCGCTCCGACGATGGCTGGTCGATGACTAGGCCGTAACCGGCGACGGCGACATTGTTGCGCGTCTGTTTAGCCTCATACATGGCCATATCCGCAGAGCGGAGGATACTCTGAACTGTATCGCCGTCCTCGGGGAAGGTAGCCAGGCCAAAGCTGCCCGTTACGCTCAGCGAAAGGCCGTCGGTGGCTAGGAATCGTGCTTTGCGAAGTTCTTCGCAAAGGGTGATGGCGACATTCATGGCGTCAGCCTTCGAGAGGTTGGGCAACAGGACGACAAACTCATCGCCGCCGTACCGGAACGCGGGAGTCGCGGGTGCGAGACAACGGCGCAACAGGGTGCCGACTTCAGCGAGCACGCGCGTACCACGCAGATGGCCGTGGGTGTCATTGACGGTTTTGAAGTAGTCAAGATCGAGGAAGAGCAGACTGAAGGGCGGCTTGGGCAACGGGCAGGCCGCACCTGTCTGTTGCTCTAACAGGTAGTAGAGATGGCGTGAGTTGAACAGGCCGGTGCAATCATCGGTGATGGTGAGTTCGTGGATGCGCCTCATGGAACGGGCGTTGCGAATGGCGATGGCGGCGTAGTCGCAGAGGATGCGTAGAAACGAGATAGAGTACTCGGAGAGCAGGTCGAGCTTGCTATTGAGCAGCTGAACTACGCCCAGGGTGCGGTTTTCGCACCGAATCGGCAGGCAAGCAATCGACTGAATGTTCAGATCCGGATGGTTGCGCGCGAAGGCCGCCCAATGGGGGTCAAGCGAGACATCAGGCACGATGAGAGGGTTTCCGGTGGAGGCCACCCACCCGGCCACCCCTTCTCCAATGGGAACGCGCATATCCCGCAAGCTCTCCACGTTTTCACCGACAGCGATGGCGTAGAAGAGCTCCTGCGAGTCGTCGTCGACCATCAGCAACGACCATCGTTCCGGGCCGAAGAACTGGGCCATCTTGCCCATGATCGCGGTCAGGATCTCCTCGAGTTGCAAAGACGAGGTTAGCGTGCGCGCTACATCGTTGAAGACGCGCAGGTGGTCCATCTGGCGGCTCTCGATGACCTCAAACGATCGTTTCTCGCGCAAACTATCCTCACCGGAAGTTCTTCATGAGCAACCGGCTCTATCCTGACGGGATCATCCCGAACGGCCGGTAACAAATGTGACTAGACCGATGATGCCATGAAAGAGTACGAAGAGGCTTAATGAACGCAACTTTTATTCACTTCGGTAACTTACCCGCCGATATGAACCATGTTGCGCGAAGGCTTAGTGAATCCTGGTTCGCCGATGTGATGCCGAGCCTCCTTATGCCGGACGACCCGCCGGATGTACTCGGCAAGCTCTCCGTCGGTAGCTCCGCGGGTGATACGGCCCATCAGGTCGTGATCGGTCTGGGAGAAGAGGCAGGTACGGATTTTGCCGTCCGAGGTAAGCCGGATGCGGCTGCAGTGGCCGCAAAAAGGCCGTGATACGGGAGCGATGATGCCAATTTCGCCCAGACCATCGTCAAAGGTGAAACGTTTGGCGGTCTCGCCGGCGGCGTTGGGCGGTAGCGGGATGAGAGGACGGTAGGCCGTGAGCCGGCCTACGATCTCATCGAGGGTGACGACGGTCTCGGCCTTCCAGTTGCGGGCGTCGGCTACCGAGGACGGCTCTTCGAGGGGCATCCACTCGTTAGAGCGGCCGCTGACGCCCTCGGCGCGCGAGAAGGCAGCGCAGGCGTCGATCTGGCCATCGTTGAACCCGCGGAGGAGGACGCAGTTGACCTTGACAGGACCGCGCCCCACAGCCTGGGCGGCGCGTACCCCGGCGAGAACACGGTCAAAGCTGCGCGGGACGCGGGTGATGGCGGTGAAGGTGGCCGGATCGACGGCATCCATGCTGACGGTGATGCGGCTGAGACCGGCGTCGCGGAGCGGAGCGGCGAGACCTTCGAGCAGATGACCGTTCGTGGTGAGGGCAATATCGAGCGGTTGGCCGGTGAGGGTACGAAGCTGAGCGAGTTCGGCGACCATGTCGACGAGTCCCGCGCGCAGCAGAGGCTC
>CAXTWP010000089.1:3488-4326 GCA_964247945.1 uncultured Acidobacteriaceae bacterium
CAAAGACGCGCACCATGCGGAGGTAGTCGGCGATGGCCAGCTCGGAGAAGAGGGCACCCTCGTTGCCGGTTCGGCAGTAGACGCAGCGATAGTTGCAGCGGTCGGTGACGGAGACACGAAGGTCGGTGAGGGCGCGGCCATGGCTGTCCCGCAGCCGGGTAAAGGGCGTGTCCGGCTCAAGAAGGGCGGCTTGGCTGGTGAAGACCGGGATTGAGGGTAGCGTAACGGACATCGATGACCTGGACGTACCGATTCAGATGCGGGAGATTGCCACGCGACGCTAAGGCTGCGGCAGACTCCTCAGTATAGACGCTCTAACCTTATTGAAGAGCGAAGACGGCGTACACCGTCTCGGAGCGGGAGAGTCTTTCGGGGGAGATGGCAAGCGGCTTGAGATTCTTATTGCGGATGCCGGAGAGCTCAACACTCTCTGTCTGGATCATTCCGGCAAGAGGACCGCGCGGCGGTGCCTGGTTGCCGGCGTAGACCAAAGTTCCCAACTTGCCGCCAAGGCCGGCCGCGGTGCGTTCGGCAAGATGACGGGCACGCGCCAGGGCTTTCTCGGCGGCTTTCTCGTCAAGATCGTCGGGGTTCCTGATCTTCCATTGAATATCGCCGCTGTTGTTCGCGCCCGCGAGGATACCGGCATGGATGGTGGCCGCGGCAGCGTCTGCGGGAACCGTGACGGTCCAGCTTTGGCTGAAATGAAAGCGAACACCTTTGGTATACCGGATCTTGTCGTCATCTCCGATGCCGGCAAGACTCTGGCCGCGGCTCTCGATGGCAGCTTGCTGGATGCCGGCGGCACGGAGCGCATCCATGATTGCGTTCGAGACGC
>CAXTWP010000089.1:4336-4678 GCA_964247945.1 uncultured Acidobacteriaceae bacterium
GGTTGCGTCAGCGTAGGTCTGGGTCTGATCGGTCCCGTAAAGCTCAAAGCCGATGCTCACCGCGGCTAGGTCCGCTTCCATCGCCGCCTCGTCGGTTGCGGTCACAGCGATGGTGCGATTGTCTCGGTTGATCTGAATGGTTTGCGCGGGCGCTGCAAGCGAGAGGGCGCAAAGAGCGACGAGCCAAGGCTTCATAGGTCTTCTGCGGTTTTGCTGAGGAGGTCGGCTAGCGTTTCCTTATGTTTATTGTTGGCGGCTTGCTTTTGCTTAGGGTCGGGCAGGACGCGCTCGGGAGGGGGCGTGCCGAGGCGCGCGCGGGCGTTAGCCTTGACAGCCTTGACG
>CAXTWP010000089.1:4688-9880 GCA_964247945.1 uncultured Acidobacteriaceae bacterium
GACGATGGAGAACGTGGACTTCTTCGGCTTGGGCATGGCGGGTGGGTCTAGTGTACGTCCGCGCGCGGGCGTGCCTGGCGGAGGTGCAACAGCGGCGGCGGCGAACGTATCCTACAATGGAAGCGGGCCTGGACTGACTCGGGGACGAGGGCGTGGCGTATGGAAGAGCGGGATTTTTTCGATGAAAAGCAGGAGCAGCGCACTCACACGATGACCTGTCCGCACTGTGGGCAGCCGGGAGAGTACCAGATCGATTGGATCGTGCGCCGGAAGAAAGCACAGGTGCCGCGTGGCGCGGATGAGCGCGACCGGGCGCGTTTTGCCAAGGCGCAGAGCTATATGGTGAGGCGGGACGACCCTATGGGATGCAAAAACATCCGCTGCCGGAAGCGGTTCGATGTGACGGGGATTCAGTCAGTAGCATTTATTTAGGGCTTATTTACGGGAGCGGTGATGCAGCGGCGCGATTTGATTACAGCGGCGGATCATAGCGGGCACGATTATGATTTAATAAAGAGCAGGGGCTGTCGCTGCGGCGGCGGTGTGATGGAATAGAACAAAGTGGGAGACGAAGAGACGCCATGGCCAACATTTTGCTGCCGATCGAGGAACGAGACCTTACGCCCGAGCAGGTCGAACGGCTCGACCGCCGCCGCCGTCGTGGACAGTTGTACCTGGTGATCTGCTTTCAATGCATCATCATCGCCACCGTATTGACGCTTTGGACCGGACAAGACCTGACGTACTCGCCGGGCTGGGCGCATCCGATGGCTTACTGGAACTTCATTACAGGGGGTGCCGCGGTGGTCTTTGGGTTGTTGGGCCTGAACGCGCGACGCGGATGGAACGAGTTCCTCAGCTACTAGGCTCGGAGGTCTATAGCAAGGGGCGCGATCCGGCAGATGGTTCGGAGACGTTTCTTACAGCGTCATCACAGGCTCCGGCCCTGCTACCATCGAGTGAATGTCGCTCGATCTGGTGCTGGCGGTTTTTCAGTTTGTGGTGTTGGTGCTGTCGATCTCGGTGCACGACTGCGCGCAGGCGTGGATGGCGTCGCGGTTGGGCGATCCGACGGCGCGGATGCTCGGCCGGGTGACGCTGAACCCGATGCGGCACATCGATGTATTTGGTACGCTGATGTGGCCGCTGCTGTATATCTTTGTCTTCCACAATCCGCTGACCTTCGGCTGGGGCAAGCCCGTGCCGATCACGCCGAACAACCTGCGGCGTCCGGCGCGGGATGAGATCCGGATCTACGCCGCCGGGCCGGTGGCGCATCTGCTGGCGGCGGGGCTTTGCCTGGTGGTGCTGCTGGTGATGAAGCATACGATGCCGGGAACGGCCGGCTCCATGACGGTGGCTCAGCTGCTGGCGAAGCGCATTCCCGTTCCCACGGAAGGATTGCCGGCGCTGTTTCCGGTGGTGCTGTTTCTCTACTTCGGCATCCTGACTAACCTGCTGCTGTTCGTCTTCAACCTGATCCCGCTGCCGATGCTCGACGGCGGCCGCATCCTGCGGAATTACCTGCCCTATAATGCCGCGCGGACGTTTGACAGCATTGGGCTGTACCTGATGTTTGGGTTCATGTTTCTGGGATACTGGGTTGTGATGGCCATCTTTATCCCCTTGTCGGCGGTCTTCAACCAGATGCTGGCGATCTTATAAGCCGGTATACAACGTTAGGAGGTACCTTGGTTCCCATCCAAATCGAATATCAGGGCGAGTTGCACTGCAAGGCAGTCCACGGCCCTTCGCACACCGAACTCAGCACCGACGCCCCTGTGGACAACCAGGGACGCGGCGAGAGCTTTTCGCCCACGGACCTGGTGGCGACCGCCCTCGGCACTTGTATGCTGACGGTGATGGGCATCATGGCGCGTACGCTGAACCTTGATATTGCAGGGGCGACGGCGACGGTTGAAAAGGAGATGACGACCGCCGCTCCGCGGAGGATTGCGAGCCTGGCTGTCAAGATACACGTACCGCACTCGCTGAGCGCCGAGGACAGGCAGAAGCTTGAGCGGGCCGCGCACACCTGCCCCGTGCACAAGAGCCTGCACCCTGACATCGAGAGTCCCATACAATTTAGCTGGCAGTAAAAAGGGACGCAGTTTGACGGAGAGCTTACAGCAAGAAGGGTCCACCCGCGCGCGGGTGCTGAGCGGGATGCGCCCGACGGGGCGGCTGCACCTGGGCAACTACATGGGCGCGCTCTACAACTGGGTGCGGCTGCAGCATGAGTATGAGTGCTACTTCTTTATCGCCGACTACCACGCGCTGACGACGGACTACGCGGACACGGGCAGGCTGAAGGAGAATGTCCGCGAGGTAGCGCTGGACTTCCTGGCGGCGGGACTCGACCCGGCGGTGTGTACGATCTTTGTGCAGAGCAAGGTCCCCGCGCACTTTGAGCTGAACGATCTGCTTGGGATGATTACGCCGCTGGGATGGCTGGAGAGGGTGCCCAGCTATAAGGACCAGCAGGAGCAATTGAAGGAAAAAGACCTCGCGACGTTTGGGTTCCTGGGATATCCGCTGCTGCAATCGGCGGACATTCTGGTCTACCAGGCGGAGTTTGTGCCGGTGGGCAAGGACCAGGAGGCGCACGTCGAGATCACACGCGAGATCGCGCGGCGGTTCAACCATCTGTTTGCGCCGCGGCCTACCCCGGCGCTTGCCGCGGCGGTCTCGGACAAGGAGAGGATTGCGGTGGAGGTGGCTGAAGAGACGGCGGAGCATGTTGTTCTGCCGGAGCCGAGGGTGCTGCTGACGCCCAGCCCGAAGCTGCCCGGAACGGATGGCCGCAAGATGTCGAAGAGCTACGGCAATACCATCCTGCTCTCCGACCCGGAGGCGGAGGTGCGCGGCAAGCTGAAGACGATGGTGACCGATCCGGCGCGGGTACGCCGGACCGATCCGGGCGATCCGGACGTGTGTCCGGTCGGCGACCTGCACAAGGTTTTTTCCAGCGCGGTGACGAACGGCAAGGTTCGCGAAGGATGTACGACGGCGGGTATCGGCTGTATCCAATGCAAAGGCTGGCTGGCGGACGCGCTGGTCGCGCAGCTCGCGCCGATCCAGGAGCGTCGGCGGTACTTTGAGGCGCATCCCAAGGAGGTGGACGCGATTCTTGAGGACGGGGCGCGGCGTGCCCGCGAGCGTGCCGCCGTGACGATGCGGCAGGTCCGGCAAGCCGTAAGGCTGGACTAGCCGATGAGCGACGAGACGCAAGCTCCGCTCCAGGCGGAAGACGCGCCGGAGATGACGGCCCCGCCGTTCGCCCTGGAGCCGACAGCGGTTGCGCCCGCCGTATCCGAGAAGAAGCAGGCCGCCAGGCAAGAGGCCTCGCAGTCGCCGTTCTCGGTAACGGTAGGGCAGGTGTACGACGGGCCGTTCGATCTGCTGCTGGATCTGATCCGCAAGCAGAACATCGACATCTACGACATTCCCATTGCACGCATTACGGCGCAGTTCCTCGACTACACGCACCATTTGAAGCAGACGGATGTGGATGCGGCGGGTGAGTTCATCTACATGGCGTCGCTCTTGATCCACATCAAGAGCCGGACGCTGCTGCCGCGCGAGCCGGGCGCGGCGGGCGAGAGCGCCGATTCTGAAGACCCGCGGCGCGAACTGGTCGAGCGGCTGCTGGAGCATGAGCGCTTCAAGGCCGCCGCGCAGATGCTGCTGCAGAAGCAGCAGATCGAGGCGGCGACCTGGACCAACCCGGGCCTCAAAAGCTTCCGGCGCGAAGACGCTCTTGCGGACGGCGCCCCGCTCGATGAGGAGCGGGAGATCGCAGCGGACATGGTCGACCTGGTGCGCGTCTTTCAGGAGGTGTTACAGCGCCTGAAAGAGCGGCCTGTGCTCAATGTCGATGAGGAGTCGGTAACGGTGGCGCAGATGATCGACTACGTGAAGCGGCGGCTGCTGATGGAGGACAAGCCCGTCTCGCTGCGGCGGCTGCTGCACAATACCCACACCGAGCGGGCGATTATTTCGATGTTTCTGGCGATGCTAGAGCTGGTGCGGCTGCAAGCCGTGCTGCTGCATCAGCCGGTGGCGCAGGGCGACATCCTCATCAAGAAGGCGGACGCCTTCGACCAGGTCTTCGCGGAGCTTACCCAAACGCGCGACGACTGGCGGTAGGCCTCTCCTCTAAACATGCCTGCATCCGAAGCATCGAGGGAAGACCGCATGGATGGCATAGAGATCTCCGACGATCAGGTACTTTCAATGGACAGCGTTGCGCCCGGTGTCCGCGGATTGCGTATCGTCTTCGTTAACGTCTTTGGCGTAACGCATCCGGACGGCAATTGGAGCCTGATTGACGCGGCGCTGCCTCTCTCCGCGGGCCGCATCAGGAACTGGGCGGAGGAGCACTTCGGCAAGCCGCCAACTGCGCTGATCCTGACCCATGGCCACTTCGACCATGTGAGCGCGGCGAAAGAGTTGGCCGAAGGGTGGGGCATCCCGATCTACGCGCACGCGCTGGAGTTCCCTTACCTCACGGGACAGCGGGAGTACGCGCCACCGAACCCCGGCGCGGGCGGCGGGCTGCAGTCGCTGCTCTCGCCGCTCTACCCGCGCAAGCCCATCGATGTGGGGGAGCGGCTGCGGTCGTTGCCGGACGCGGCAAGCGGCCCGGTGGCCCTGTCCGAACTGCCCGGTTGGCAAATCCTGCACACGCCCGGACATACGCCGGGGCACGTCTCGTTCTTCCGCCCCGCTGATCGAACCTTGCTTGTGGGCGACGCCTTCTGCACGACCAAGCCCGAGTCCTTCTTCGAGGCGGCGCTGGCGCAGCAGCCCGAGCTGCATGGCCCGCCCTCGTACTTTACTTCCGACTGGGCGGCGGCGCGCCGTTCGGTGGAGCAACTGGCCGAGCTCGATCCGCTTATTCTTGCTCCCGGGCACGGCAAGCCGCTCGCGGGAGCGGAGGTTCCGGCGGCGCTGCGCAGATTGGCGGCGGAGTTCGAGACGGCGGCCGTACCCGAGAACCGGCACTAAGCCCCACCAACGAGCCGCTCGTAAATTGCGGCCGTCTCCCGGCTGAAGCAGCAGAAGAGGACGCGGGAGACGCCGCACTTGTCTGCCCATTCGCGGACGGTGCGGACGGCGATCTCGGCGGCGCGCTGCTGTGGAAAGCCGTAGATGCCGGTCGAGATTGCCGGAAAAGCGAGGGTGCGGGC
>CAXTWP010000090.1:0-778 GCA_964247945.1 uncultured Acidobacteriaceae bacterium
CCCCAACCCCCGCGCCTTGAAGGTCCCGGTCGGGTTGGTGCCCTCTTCCTTGATCAGCAGCCCGGGGTAGCGCTTGGACTGCAGCATGGGCGTCCAGCCCTCACCCAGCGTCACGGGCTCGGCCTCGGGCAGCACATCCCGATACCGCCACATCCCCAGCGCCACGGACGACGCCGCGGCGTACTCCGCCGGCCGCTCCCGGCGCGCGTTCGCCCGCATCGCGTCCATGTCATACCGCACATACAGCGTCCCCGCATCCAGGGGGCAGAGTGTCTGCGGCGTCTCCGCCGAAACATGGTGGTGGCAGCGGGAGCATTCGAGAGAAGCGATCTTGGGCATCCTTGTATTCTATGAGCGTTGCAGAGGGATACGGGATGATCCACACCAAACGCAAACCCGTAACTGTAGGCGAGATGCTCCTCACCGAATTCCTCGAACCCCTCGCCCTCACCCAGACCGAACTCGCCGAGCAGTCCGGCCTGCCCCGCAAGCACGTCAACGAACTCTGCCGCAACCGCCGCGCCGTCACCGCCGACATCGCCCTCATCCTCAGCCGCGTTTTCGGCAACTCCCCTGACTTCTGGCTCAACACCCAGCGCCGCGCCGACCTCTGGCAAGCCCTCCACACGCCCGAACGGTCCGCCCGCATCGAACGCGCCAGACCCTTAAGCCGTTCGCAACGTGAGCTTTCGCCAGCCTCTTAGTTCGTGCGCTAACCTCAGCTATGGGACTCGACGCTGTAGAGATCGTGCTTCGCACAGAAGAGTTCTTCGCCATT
>CAXTWP010000090.1:788-5906 GCA_964247945.1 uncultured Acidobacteriaceae bacterium
GCCGCACTGTCGGGGACTTCTACACGCTGATCTGCGCCAAACTGAACGTAGTCCCGCTAGCATCTCCCGTAACGTCAGCGACACTTCCCACAATTACACAGAAGGACAAGCAACTCTTGTTTCTCTACAAGCACACGCCGCTGCCTGCACCGCCGGATGTTTTGCCATGGTCGCCACAAAGCGTATGGGATTGTACGGTAACGATCTTTGTCGATCAGCAGGGGCTAGCCCCGGACGAGGTTCTCTATCATGCCGGTATCAACCAAGACCTTGGCGTTGACTGAGGTCGCTCTAAGCACGGGGAAAAATCCGATGACCAAAACTTTCACCATCCACCCCCGCGACATCCTCCTCACCGAGTTCATGGAGCGCGTGGGCCTCCCCGCTTACCGCCGCGCGAACGAGCTGCACGTCAGCGCCCTCACCAACGATCTTGTCTGCGGCAAGCGCGCCGACACCGCCCTACGCCTCGCATCTACTTCGGCCTGCCCGCTCAGTTCTGGACGAACCTGTAGAACGAGTACGACCTCCGCATCGTCAAATCGAAGACCGTCGCGCTCGCCAAGGTCCAGCCCCGCGCCGCGTAGCCTCACCCCATGTTCACAATCCGATCGGGTGCCCCACCTTCGGCACAGTCTCAACGTGCCTAAGGTGGGCTTCAAGCGGCACGATCACCTATCCCGACAAAATCTGCTGCACCATTTTCGGTGCACACCAAAAGCCGGTCGATCTACCTTCAACTCCTTTGTTTTGTTAGATCACCTATCAAAAAACAAGAACTCCACGCCCCGAACCCATTCCCCACAACCGACCCGCTGGCGGCATCCGCATCCTCCGAGCAAGTGGACAGCTTAAGGCTCACTGCATTTCACAATCGAACCTTGCCAACAGGCCTGCGGTTGGTATCCTAGGAATGACATGATGACCAAACAAGAGCTCCTCTCCCGCCGCATCGAGCACCTCGACATCACGGAGCACAACGTCGTCCCCCTCGTCGACGCCATGGGCAAGATGGCCTACAGCTCGCGCGACACCTTCCGCGCCGCCTCCATCTACGACAGGATGCTGCGCGACACCGACTGCGGCGTCATCCTCTGCCTCGCCGGGTCGCTCATCTCCGCCGGCCTGCAGAAGATCTTCGTCGATCTCATCCGCCACAACATGGTCGACGCCATCGTCTCGACCGGCGCAAACATCGTCGACCAGGACTTCTTCGAGGCGCTCGGCTTCAACCACTACATCGCCGGCGACGACTTCAAGTACGGGGCCGAGGACGCCACCCTCCGCGAGCTGATGATCGACCGCATCTACGACACCTACATCGACGAGGAAGAGCTCCGCCTCTGCGACGAGGTCACCCACCAGATCACCAACTCGCTCGACCCGCGCCCTTACAGCTCCCGCGAGTTCATCCAGGCCATGGGCAAGTACCTCAGCGACAACGGGAAAACTCCCAAGGCCGGCGGCCGAGACTCCATCGTCCTCGCCGCCTACGAGAAGGACGTGCCCATCTTCGTCCCCGCCTTCTCCGACTGCTCCGCCGGCTTCGGCCTCGTCGCCCACCAGCACGCGCGCCAGGGCAAGCCCGTCCTCTCGATCGACTCCGCCAAGGACTTCTACGAGATCACCCAGCTCAAAATCGCCAACCCCACCACCGGCCTGCTGATGATCGGCGGCGGCGTCCCCAAGAACTTCGCCCAGGACATCGTCGTCGCCGCCGACATCCTTGGCACCGAAGCCTCCATGCACAAGTACGCCATCCAGATCACCGTCGCCGACGCCCGCGACGGCGCGCTCTCCGGCTCCACCCTCAAAGAAGCCAGCTCCTGGGGCAAGGTCGACCTCACCTACGAGCAGATGGTCTTCGCCGAAGCCACCATGGCCCTCCCGCTGATTGCCGGTTACGCCTTCCACAAGAACGCCGCCGCCGCCCGCACGGGTAAGCGCTTCGCCAAACACTTCGAGCAGGTCGCCGTCCCCGCCTGAACAGGAACGCTGCGAATTGCTTAATCCTGAGGAGTGAGGTATCTGAGAGGAGCGGCAAGAAGACGATCAATATGTTAATGTTGGTCCCTGGACTTGGCCGTGACGAGGCTATCTGGTGACGCACCGTTGCGAGTTTGGACGGCAAGGTGAACTGCGTGGTGGGGAATACCCGCATCGACGGTACCCTCCATGCCATGGCCAATGAATTCTCAACGCGGCTCCTCCGGCCTTTGCCTTGGCCGGCGTCTCGATGTGCGGAATGGTGCTCTCGGAGAGGATGAGAATCAAATCGGAGCACCTCACGCGTCTCCCCTTTGTGGACACTATTGCGCCATTCACGATTTGACCGAGGGTTGTATCTGGAGAGTCCTACAACTTGAGCTTAGGCCCTTCAAGCTCTCGGAAGCGAAGGCTTTCGATATCATGCAGGCCTTTCAGTCTACGGGGGCTGCGTGATCCGGCTCGGCGTTCTCCTCTCCGGTCGGGGGTCTAACCTGGTCGCGATTGCCGAAGCCATCCGCCGGGGCGAAATCCCCGGTGCGGAGATAGCGGTCGTGCTCTCGAACAAGGAGGACGCCCCGGGCCTTGGCTCAGCCCGCGCGCTTGACCTGTCGGCGTTGGCCGTTTCCGCAAAGGGCCGTTCCCGCGAGGAGCACGACGCAGCCATAATCGCAGCCCTGCATGAGCATGGCTGCGATCTCGTCTGCCTGGCCGGGTATATGCGGATCATTTCGCCGGCTTTCATTGCTGCGTTTCCCAATCGCATCCTCAACGTCCACCCGTCGCTGCTGCCCGCCTTTTCCGGCTTGGACGCCCAGCATCAGGCGCTTCAGTATGGCGCGAAGGTCGCCGGCTGCACGGTCCACTTTGTGGATGAACAGGTCGACCACGGGGCTATCATCCTCCAGCGGGCTGTTCCCGTCGAGGACGACGACATGCCGGAGACGCTTGCCGCACGCATTCTGGTTGAGGAGCACCTTGCCTATCCCGAGGCGATCCGCCGGGTTTTGAGCGGCGACTATGTTGTTGAAGGTCGCCGCTATGTCCGTCGGCTTGCTTAATATCGACCCGGCTGCATTGGGATTACGGTGAGCAGCGCGCCTAGCGTAAATAACAGCAGCAGATACCCGACCATGGTGCGTGTGCTCGGCACTTCCGCCGCGTCCCTGGTAAAAAGCCGGTAGACCATGCCCGCGGCGACGAACAGGAAGACCTTCTGCTGGGTCAATGCGAAGAAGACGACGCAGGCAACGAGCAGCAGGCCGCGTTGCAGCTTGCTGAGCGCATGAGCCGCCTGGCCGCCGTCGAGCATCCACACCGGCACCAGGTTGACGAGGTTCAACCACGCTCCAGCGTGTGCCAGCGCCGCGAAGACCGGCATCCGTGTGTAGCCGTAGATGCCCATGCAACCCGCCGCGGCGAGCAGGCCGAAGAGCGGACCGGCCAGCGCAATCTCCGCCCGCGTTTCGACGGAGATGTCGAAGCCCTGCCACCGGACATAGGCACCGAAGCCGGGTAGAAAGACAGGCAGATCCGCCTTGAGGCCATTCTTCTTCACCGCAAACACATGACCAAGCTCATGGATAAGGATCTGCACCGCGAACCCCACGCCGAACCAAGGCCCAAAGAGCGTCCAGTAGACGCCGAGGAAGAGCGCGAAGCTGAGCAGGAACTTCAGCTTCAGCAGCACAAAGAAGACGGTCTTCAGCTTGGCCAGCACCAGCATGACGGGGACGGCCATCCGCTTCAACCAGTTCGGCTTCTCCGGCGCGGGCTGCTGCTGGAGCGCCTGGATCTCGGGCGACGAGGCGCTGCCCTGACGCGCGCTTGCCTGCTCGGCGGGCGTCAAGCCTCCTGCCCCCGGCTACGGTTGTTATCCTTTGCGTCGCCGAGTGTCACCTTCACGTCCATCCGGCGCTTGCCGCGGAACACCGTCACGGTCACTACATCGCCGGCGCGATGCGCGTTCATCGCAGCCGAAAGGTCCTGCGAGTTGGCAATCTCCTGCCCATCCATCGCCACGATCAGGTCGCCGCCGAGCATCACCGGCGTGTTGCCCTGGTACATCCGCTGCGTGCCGCCGCGCAGGCCCGCCTTCTCCGCCGCGCCGCCGGGCAGCACCCGCTCGATCAGGATGCCCTGATCCGCGGGCAGGCCGATCTCCTGGGCGATGTCCGGGCTGACCGGCAGCGTCACCACGTCGAGCGAAGGCCGCCGGACGCGCCCGTACTTGGCAAAGTCGTCGAGTACCGCTTTCGCCGTGTTGATCGGTATGGCAAAGCCGATGCCCGACGATTGATTCGCCCCATTCGAGGCAATCATTGTCGTGATGCCGATCACCTCGGCCTTGGAGTTGAGCAGCGGGCCGCCGGAGTTGCCTGGATTAACGGCCGCGTCGGTCTGAATGGCGTCTTCAATTGGGTTGTTCTCCTCGCCCCGTATGGAGCGGATTGCCGAGACGATGCCGCGGGTCATTGTTCCCGAGAGGCCAAAGGGATTGCCGATGGCGTACACGCGCTGCCCTACAGTCGGGTTCGAGGACTCCGCCAGTGTTGCGGGCACAAGGTCGGGCGCGTTGTTAATCTTGATCAGCGCGAGGTCGTGGCCCTTGTCCGCCGTCAGCAGCACGGCCTTGTATTTCTTCTTATTGGATAGAGTAACCTCGATGCGCTGCGCATTGTCGATAACGTGATTGTTGGTGAGGATCAGGCCTTCCTTGTTCAGGATGAAGCCCGATCCCTGCCCCTGCTGTGGCACCGGGCCGTAAAAGAAGTCGAACTGTACGGCGGTTGAAGTGATGTTGACGACTGAGGGCAGGGCTTTCTTGTAGACGGAGATGTTCTGTTGCTCCTCCGTATCGAACGCGGGCGCGGCCGCGGCGGTCGTCAGCTCCAGCGGACCGGCCGGGGCACTCGCCGCGCCTGAGACCGGCTCGAAGACGGGATGCACCCAGCCCGAAGCGCCGCGCGTCACCGAGACATGGGTGGTCGCGTAGTAAAAGCCGGAGAGCAGCAGAAGGACCAGCAGAACGGGGCGCAGCTTCATTGACGGACAATCCTCAAAGGCGGCGGTATTCGCGCCTTCGACCATTTTAGCCGTTGTTGCTTTAGCGCGATCCGTCGCGGTCACAAG
>CAXTWP010000090.1:5916-9781 GCA_964247945.1 uncultured Acidobacteriaceae bacterium
CGCTTGTAGCGAGGATGAGCCATAACCTCTCAACCTGCGAGGCTAACTTATCCACATCGCCGTCGTTGATCAGTACAAAGTCGCAGAACGGCACCTTGCGATCATCCGGCATCTGCGCGGCGAGCCGTCTTCGCGCCTCGGCCTCCAGGTCTGCTCGTGTGAGATGAGTCGCGCCTGCTCGCTGCACAAACCGGGCAATCTTGACGCTCTCGGGAGCCGTGACCAGGATCATCCGGTCGAAGCGCTCGCGCCAGCCCCGCGAACCTCCGAACTTCGTCTCGAAGATCAGCGCCGACTCGATCAGGACCACCGCATCGTTGGGAAGTCCGCGCATCGCGTCCTCCTGCCGCGCAATCACCGCCGGATGCACGATAGCGTTCAGCTCCTCCACCCGGCCCTGCTCAAACGCCAGCCGAGCCAGCGCCGTCCGGTCCAGCGCTTCATCAGCCAACAGAACCTCCGGACCGAACTGTTCCACGATCGCCGCATAGACCGCCTCGCCGGGCTGCATCAGCTCCCGTCCGATCGCATCCGACGACAGCACCACCGCGCCGTGCTCGGCGAACATCCGCCCCGCGGTGGATTTACCCGCGCCCAGACCGCCGGTCAATCCAACGCGCAGCATCGCTCACACCTCCGGCCGGGGCGCAACCGGCAGCCCGCGGCGCAGCTTAGCGGCGGTAATCGTGTTGGCCATCAGCATGGCGATCGTTAGCGCGCCGACACCGCCGGGCACCGGCGTGTAGGCGGACGACACCTGGAACGTGGCCGGATCGAAGTCGCCCACGACGACCGATCCGCGCTTGGCAAAGGTCGCCGCTCGCGCCGCGTCGCCCGGGAAGAGCCGCTCCACCTCCGCCGGGTCGGTCACGCGATTGATGCCCACGTCGATCAGCACCGCGCCAGGTTTTACCATGTCCGGCGTGATGTAGCCAGGCTGCCCGATGGCGACGACCAGCAGGTCAGCCTCGCGTGTGAATCGCGGCAAGTCCTTGGTCACAGTCGCCGAGGTATTCAGCAGCATGGCTGCTGTCGGCTTGCCCACGATGTTCGAACGGCCCACCATCACGGCGTTCTGCGCTTGAATCGGCAGATCGCTGCGCCGGAGAATCTCGAGAATGCCCGCCGGGGTACACGGTGCCAGCCCGGGCTCGCCGGTCAGCAGCCGTCCTGCATTCACCGGATGGAACCCGTCTACATCCTTGTCCGGCGAGACCGCCTCGAGCAACCGGTGCGTGTCCACATGCGCGGGCAGCGGCAGTTGGATCAGGATGCCGTCGACGTCTTCGCGGGCGTTCAGTTCGTGGACCAGTGCCAGCATCTCCTCTGTCGTAATGGTCTCGGGCGGCGTCAGCATCTCGGAGAAGATGCCCAACTCGCCGCAGGTCTTCACCTTGCTGCGGACGTAGATCTCGGACGCCGGGACGTGGCCCACCAGGATGACGGCCAGCCCCGGCACGATGCCTCGCGCCTTCAGCGCTTCGACCTCGACCGCCACCTCCGCCTTGATCTCGGCGGCGATGGCAATGCCGTCCAGTTTTCTGGGTGCCGCACTCATCTCTTCATCCTATCGCTAGACTGGAGAGGTATGCCCCTCCGCACGCTGACGCAGGACGATCTCCGCTGGCTGGTCTGCCCGGTATGTCACGGCCAACTGTTGCTGGAACGGCCTGTGATCCGCTGCGCCGGGTGCGCCCGCCTCTACCCCATTGTGGATGGCCTGCCGGTGCTGCTGGCTGCTCGCGCAATTGGCGGCTAATGGACGTGCGTTACCGTTCCATCCGTAAGGTTCAGCTTAGCCTGGCCATGCTCTCGATCCTTGTAGAACAGCGAAGCTCCATCTTTGGAGAAGGAGAAATCCCCGGCAGCAAACCACGTAGGTGTCGAATCCCAGATGACAACGATGCTTGGTTCGTTCGGTTTTCGGAAGAACAAGTCTTCCCTTTTCAAGAAGCGGACGAGACTTCCTCCATCCTGCTGCTTGCGATAGATCGCCAATAGAATTTGGTGGTCCATCGCCGCTGTCACACTCACCGGGACGAGCGTCAAACCGTCGTCGCTTACAATAGGCCACGGATTGGCTAAGCCCGATCTTGCAGGCAGCACCACCTTCCATCCAAAGTCGGCATAGTAGTAGCTATTGGGGCTCGATAAACTATGGCGAGGATTATCGAATGGTTCACGACGACTAATCTCGAACGTGTTGCTGAGGATCGGTCGCCCGCCGCCCGGGCCTTCTGATCCAAGCTCGTAGCTGGAAATCACCAGGAACTTGCCATTGCTGGAAGTCGCCGCGCGGACAATCCGGGGCGGTGCGCTGCCCAAAGCGCGACCGTACGGAAGGCAAATCAACACCACGAGCCTAAGCAGGGCGATCGTGCGCCTCCTCATACGTAGTCACCATAGTCGCTCCGATTTCACAATGCCATAATCGTTCCATGCCTTCGCTCTGGACCCCCGCCGACTGGACCAGCCGCCTCGCCGAACTGGAGGCCCACACTCCCGAGCTGAAGGAAGCTCCCCTTCGTCGCGACGTCCGTTCGCTCGGCATGCTGCTGGGCGAGGTGCTGCGGGAGCAGGCCGGCGAAGACCTCTTCCAGGCCGTCGAGGGGCTGCGCCGCACCGCCATCGCGCGGCGAGAGGCGGACGCTTCCGGGGAGCTTGCCACCGGCGGCAGTCAACTCCAACAGGCGCTCTTTAGCGTTCACGCGCTGGCGGACGATCCAGCGAAGGCGTATCAGCTCGCGCGCGCCTTCAGCTTCTACTTTGAGCTGATCAACCTGGCCGAGACCAACCACCGCAAGCGCCGCCGCCTCGCCACATCGCTTGACCCTGACCTGAAGCCCCAACGCGGCAGCCTGCGCGGGTCCTTGCGCCAGCTCAAGCGCGCCGGCATCGCCGCTCCGGAAGCCTTTGCCTTACTCGCAAAAGTCTGCATCACCCCGGTCTTTACCGCGCATCCGACGGAGGTTGCCCGACGCAGCGTGATGTTCAAACGCCGCCGCATCTCGGACCTGCTCGAACAGCTCGACCGTATCCCCGTTCCCCCCGCCGAACTTGACGCACTCGAACACGACCTGACGGCCGAGATTACCGCCCTCTGGCAGACCGACGACGTCCGCTCCGAGCGGCCCACCGTGCGCGACGAGATCCGCATGGCGCTCGACTACTATGAATCGAGCCTCTTCGACACGCTTCCGGTGCTCTACGCCGAGGTCGCCCAGGCGCTCGCGGCCGAGTACCCCGAAGCCGAGACACCGTCGCTCACCGGCCTGCCGCTACTCATCCGCTTCGGCTCCTGGATCGGCGGCGACCGCGACGGCAACCCCTTTGTCACCCCCGAGGCCACCCGCGACGCGCTCACCATGGCCCATAGCCTGCTGCTCACCCACTACCGCCGCCGGCTCCAGAACATCTTTGAGCAGCTCGGCAGCTCCACCCAGCAGGTCCCCACCACGGCCGAACTGGAAGCAGTGCTCGACGACTACCTGGCCAAGCTCCGCACCGCCGGGCAGAACGCTCTTGAAGAGCGCTTCCCGCATGAGCGTCTGCGGCTGCTGATCGCCTGCATCATGATGCGGCTGGGCGCGACACCGCAGTCCGCCGTGCCGCTGCCCGCCGCGCCCGCGCTCAGCCCGTACACCCGCGCCACTGACCTCCTCAGCGATCTCACGGTGCTCCGAGATTCGCTTATCGCCCATCGCGGGCAACGCCTCAGCGAGATGCTTATTGATCCGCTCCTGATCGAGGTCCGCACCTACGGCCTGCACCTCCAGACGCTCGACATCCGTCAACACGCAAAAATCCACGCCGCCGCCCTTGCCGAACTGGTAGCCGCGCTCGGGCAGCGGCGGGATCGGGCGCG
>CAXTWP010000091.1:0-4487 GCA_964247945.1 uncultured Acidobacteriaceae bacterium
TGATCTTCCAGTCGCCGCGCACCCAGCGATGCTTGCGGCGAGCATGCGCGGAGTAGCGCGAAGGGTAGTCGTCAATCACCTCGATATCGGGGACGAGACCGGCTCGGGTGTAGGCACCTTCAATCAAGTCGTGTGAAAGCAATGCATTACGCGGGAAACGGTGATCCAGCACCTCATGGAGAACGCTGACCTCGTAGATGCCCTTGCCGGTGAAGATGCCTTCGCCGAAAAGATCCTGGTACACGTCGGAGACGGCGCGGGTGTAGATGTCGAAGCCGGTCTCGCCGGAGTAGAGGGCGGCCAGACGGGAGCGCGAGGCCGAGTCCACGCTGACGCCCACGCGCGGCTGCAGGATGCCGTAACCATGAGTGACAACGCGCAGCTTCGGATCGATGATCGCCTGGTTGAGCGGGTGCGCCATGGTCGCCACCATGCGGGCGGCCGTCCCGCGGGGAAGCTGCGTGTCCGAATCGAGGGTAACGACGTAGCGGACCCGATCGAGCACCTGCAAAGGTCCAGCCTTGATCGGAAAGGGATCGAACTCGTGGAGCAGCAGCTTGTTCAGATCGAGCAGCTTGCCGCGCTTCCGCTCCCAGCCCATCCAGACGCCTTGGCGCGCGTTGAAGACGCGAAACCGGTGCAGCAGCAGAAACGCCCCGCCGCGCTCATGTCCGTACTTGGCGTTCAGGTCGTTGACGTGCCGGACTGCTTGCAGAACCAGCGGATGCCGGTCCTCGGCCGAGGGCTTGGCCACGCTGTCCGGCAGGTCGGTGAGCAGGCCGAAGTGCAGATTCGGGTCCTGGTTTGAGAGATAGCGAGCCTCAAGCTCTTCAAAAAGCTCGCGCACCTGCATCTCGCTCAGCAGCAGCGTGGGCACGACCACAAAGGCGGTAGACTCCGGCTGTATGCCCGTGGAGGAGTCGAGCTTGGGCAGAGCCTCCGCCTTGAGCAGCGCGGAAAGTCCGCTGTTGACCAGATCGACGCCCGCTTGCGATGCCGGAATGAGCGCCAACAGCAACGCACCGATGACCGGCCAGAAGGCGTGGTGGGGCACCAGCGGAGCAATCAGCGCGACGATGATCGCCAACGACAGGCTGAAGATGCCCAGGATATAAATGTCCTCGTTGTAGACGCGCAGCAAGATGCGCAGCCGCTCCATGGGCGGCGGATGATAGCCGACCTTCCGGTGCAGGCGCGGCAGGCCTTCGGCGTAGAGATAGAAGCCGATGTGACGCTGACGCAGGTGGCGGCGCGGGTCGTCATCGGGCGTGGCCGCGGAGGCGCGGGCGAGGTCGAGCGCGGCCTGGGCGGTCTCCAGTTCGCTCGCGTCGGCGTGGCCGGCGATCTGGGCGATCCGCTGGTGATAGCTTCCGCGGGTCTCCTCCTCCATCGCGTCGTAGACGCCCGCGGGGTCTTGGCGAAGCAGCACGTCAAAGGCGACAAGCGGTTCAAGCAGGGTGTTCCACTCGAACTGATTAAGGCGGCGGAGACTGTGCAGCGGGGCGGAGAAAGGCGAATGCTCGATCGGCGGAAGCGGCCCCGCGGCAAAGCAGTCGTCGGCGCGGTCCAGGATGAACTCGAACTGAGCGAGCTTCAGAGCCAGGGGCAGCAGCGTCATCTCGCGCAGCAGCAGGGGATCGTGGCTCTGCGCCTGGGAGACGTAAACGGCAAGCGACTCCGGCGACCAGATGCCATGAGCGGCCGACAGGTAGCCCTCCGCAAGGCTCATCACCCGAGGGATGTCACTCGTAGCGCTGGGAATACGGACGTGCGGCACCCGCAGCAGGTACGGCTGCGCCTCGCGGGTCGAGGTCAACACGGCTTCAAGCATACGGGTGCTTTCGAGCAGTTCAAGCTGCGGCGTCAGATCCCGCGTGGCCTGCTTCCGGCAGACGCGGAGGCGGAGTTCGAGCCGAAGCGCAAGGTCCTTAAGCCGCCGGGGAAAGCTGGTGTCCTTCCCCTTCGCGGGCAGCAGCTCCCACTGCCGGAAAAGCCCGTCCGCATGGGCGCAAAGCTGCTCTTCGGAGACGGAAGGCTTCTCCGGCAGGCCGGAAGTGGGGATCTCGACCGGAGGCAAGGCGGCATGGCCGATGGTCTCCGATGCAGTCGCGGTCGTTGCTTCCATCTCGCCTCCCTTTGCGCTCATGCTGCTTCGCTCAAGTTTACCGGTAGCTCGCGGCCTGCATCTCGAACATTCCCGCGTAAACGCCGCCCTGCTCCATCAGCTTCTGGTGGTTGCCCTCCTCGATCAGCCGTCCGCCGGACAGCACCACGATGCGGTCAGCCATGCGTACCGTTGAGAAGCGATGCGAGATCAGCAGGGCCATCTTGCCCTCGGTCAGTTCGGCAAAGCGCTCGAAGACTTCGAGTTCGCTGCGGGCGTCGAGGGCGGCGGTGGGCTCGTCGAGGATCAGCAGGTCGGCGTCGCGAAGATACGCCCGCGCCAAAGCGATCTTCTGCCATTCGCCGCCCGACAGCTCCACCCCGCCCTCAAAGCGGCGGCCAAGCATCTGGTCATACCCCTCGCCGAGTTTGGCCACGACCGTGTCCGCGAGGCTCTTGTGGGCCGCGAGTTCAATGTCTCGCTGCTGGTGCGGAGCGTCGACGCGGCCGACCGCAATGTTCTCGCGCGCGGTCATCTCAAAACGCATAAAGTCCTGAAAGATAACGCCGATGTGACGGTGCAGGTCCTCCAGCGAATAATCGCGGAGGTCGATCCCGTCCAGCAGGACGCGGCCTTCGGTGGGGTCATAGAGGCGCGTGATGAGCTTGACGACGGTGGTCTTGCCCTGTCCGTTCTCGCCGATCAGGGCGATTCGCTCACCGGGATGCAGATGAAAGTTGAACTCGCGCAGCACGGTGCGGTCGGTCCCGGGATAGGTGAACGAGACGTTCTGGAACTCAAATCCTCGCTGAATTTCCTGCGGCGCCGCCAGGCCGTTCGGCTTCGATTTGACCGTAGGCTCCATCGCAAAGAAGGCCAGCAGGTCGGTCAGAAAGAGCGCCTGGTCGGCGATCCCGGAGGCGGTCGAAAAGACCTGCTGCAGGTTCGAACTCGCCTGTTGGATAGCCGCCGTAAGGAACGTGAACTGGCCGATGTTATAGCCACCGTGCAATGTACGCCAGATAACATAAACGTAGGCACCATAATAGCCCAGCGTTCCGATAATGCCGAGCAGACCACCCACAATCAGCTTCGACCGCGAGAGCGCGACGTCCTCAACATAAATCTGATCCGCGAGCTTCTGGAACCGCTCGGTAAAGAAACGGTTCAGGCCGAAGAGCTTGACCTCCTTCGCGCCCTCACGGCTGCCGGCGACCTGGCGGAGATAGTCCATCGTGCGCTTCGCCGTGGTCTGGCGGAAGTTCTTGGCGTAGCCGAGAAAGGCGTAGTGGGTCTCGCCGAGGAAGGACGGCAGCACGCCCAGCGCCAGCAGCAGCACCAGCCACGGCGAGGCCCATGCCAGCGCCGCCGAAAAGACCAGCGTGGTAATGACCTGCTGGAAGAGGCGGCCCATCTGCTGGATCATCGCCAGCCGGTCCGTCGCCTGCACGCGGGCGCGTTCCAGCCGGTCATAGAAAACGGGGTTTTCGTAGGTGGTCAGATCCAACCGCGCGGCGTGCTCCATCACGCGCACGCTCACGTGCTGTGTGTAGCGGTTGGCAAGCAGCGAATCCGAATAATCGATGGCGCGGGTCAGTAGGCCGAGCACGACGTTCAGGCCTACTTCTGAGGCGACCAGCGTCCAGAAAATCGGGGCCAGCGGCTGGCCGCGGAGAACGTTGGCGATGTCCTGAATGATGTACTGAGCGACCTTGGCGACGGCAAAGGGAAGCGTCGCCACAAACAGCCGGAGGACGATGCCCCAGCTAACAACGGCCGGGCCCGACTCCCATAGGATGAGGAGCACGGGCGGCATATTGCGGAGCGCGCGGAGACGCTCTCGCCAGGGGCTTTCCTGAGTTGCCGTTGTCGCTTCGGTCATTCAGCTTGTCTTGCGCGTAGTCAACTTCTCAGATGCGGGCCGAGCCGATGATGGATGATGTTGGAGAGAATTAATCGCTGTTCAGCCGCAAGCTTCCGCCGACCGGCGCGAGCGCCAGGCAGAGAGGTGCTCGGCAGCATGGTAGCGTATGACAGGTTTCCTCCCTGCGCATAGGTATGACGAATGTGTTTGTCCGGATTTACATTTACATCGAACCTGTTTTCCGGTGAAGATGAAACTACAAATCGGAGGCAAAACGTCTATGCGCCTCATCCTCTCTGTTCTTTGTTGCGTATATCTTTCTTTTGTCGGTGTGCCAGCACTTCTCGCGCAGACTCAAGGAGCACTCGAAGCCACCTCGCTGCTGGGCCAAAAGCTTTACGCTCAGACGGTTGACGAGAAGGTTGCTGCTGCAGGAAGCAAACTTTCGAGCGGACCTCACTCCGCCGCCGATTACCTCGCGCTCTCGAAAGCCGAAGCGGGCCGGCGTCAGTACCAGGA
>CAXTWP010000091.1:4497-6953 GCA_964247945.1 uncultured Acidobacteriaceae bacterium
CCAGGAGGCCGTCAAGACCGATACTGAGGCGCTCGGAAGGTTTCCCGGCAACGCCGACCTCCTGCTTGAGCGTGGCCACCGAGAACTCGGACTCCGGAGATTTGCCGCGGGCCAGAAGGATCTTGAGCAGGCGGTACGGGCCGACCCGGCGAACCTGGACTCCCACTACCATCTGGGGCTCGCATACTATTTTCAGGGCCAGTTCGCCGAGGCCGCCGTTCACTTCAGCCACGCCCGCGACCTCGCCCAGACAGACGATTCGCTCATCGACTGCTCAAACTGGCTCTACGTCTCGCTGCGCCGCGCCAGCAAGCGGACGGAAGCCGAAGAAGTTCTTACGCGCATCACCCCGTCCGTTCACAACACCGAACCCCACCTGGCCTTCTATCTCAACCTGCTGCACTTCTACCAGGGCAAGATGACCGAGCAGCAGATCCTCCCCGCCAAGCCCGCCCCCGGCGACACCGAAGCCGAGCTTTCGTTCAACACCATCAACTATGGCGTCGGCAACTGGCACCTGTACCACGGCGACAAGGCCGCCGCGACCCCATTCTTCCGGAAGGTGGTCGCCGGCGAAGCCTGGAACTCCTGGGGGTTCATCGGCTCTGAGGCAGAGCTAGTCCGCCATTAGGTTAAGTAATTGTTTTGGCGTCCCCGACGGGATTTGAACCCGTGTCAACGCCGTGAAAGGGCGGTGTCCTGGGCCGGGCTAGACGACGGGGACGCTGCGCAGGAAGACGGCGTGAGCGTGCGCCCTCACCATGTCTGAGGCTAACAACATCGCTCAGGCGTGTCAAAGCCGCGGGGGGCCTGCGTTTGATGTGTGCAACACTGGGGGTCATGCCTGATCGAACGGTGCGGTTCAAGTACCTGGATGCGTTGACGACGGCGTTTGTGGTCGTCCTGTTGGTATCGAACCTGGTGGCGCAGAAGGTTTGCCTGATTGGCCCCTTCGCGGTCAGCGGAGCGGTGCTGCTGTTTCCGATCACCTATATCTTCGGCGACGTGTTCACGGAGGTGTACGGGTTTGCAGCGTCGCGGCGCGCGATCTGGCTCGGGTTCTTTGGCACGGCGCTGCTCTACCTGATGGGAGCGGTGGTAATTCGGCTGCCGGCGGCCCCGGGATGGGGGAACCAGGCGGCGTTTGCTATCGTCTTCGGCTTCATCCCGCGCATCCTGGTCGCCAGTCTGGTCGCGTTCTGGGCGGGGGAGTTTGCGAACTCCTACACCATGGCGCGGCTCAAGCTGCTGACCGGCGGCAAGAAGCTGTGGACCCGCACCATCGGCTCGACCGTGGTGGGCCAGGCGGTCGATACGGTGCTGGTCATTACCCTCACCTTTGCCGGCGCCTACCCGGTGCGAACGCTGCTGAATATCATCGTCACCGGATACCTGCTGAAGGTGGCGTATGAGGTGCTGGCGACGCCCTTGACCTACCTCGTTGTGAATGGATTGAAGCGCTCCGAGAAGATCGACGCGTTCGACCGGAACGAAGATTTCAACCCTTTTTCACTTCAGGCATGAGCGGGTCGATGCTAGAAAGGATTCCCGGACCGATGGAGCCTGAGAGAAGAAACGCATCGGGCGGATAGGCTGTGTCATCTAGTAGGACAACTGACTTGGAACCTAGGGGAGAACCGAAGTGCTCTTAACGCTGACAAGGCGGCGCGCGTTGCCGCTGGTGTTTCTAATAGCGGCCGGGCTGCTTGCGGGCTGTGCCAAGCCGCCTGCGCCACCTCCGCCCATGCAGGCAATGCCCGTGAAGGTGCAGCCGGTAGCGCTGACGGATGTGCCGTCGAGCGACACCTATGTGGCGACGATCAAGAGCCGGCGCAGCTCGACCATGCAGCCGCAGGTGGACGGCAATCTGACGCGCATCCTCGTAAAGTCAGGCGACGCCGTCAAGGCCGTGCAGCTGCTGATGCAGATCGATCCGCTCAAACAGCTGGCCACCGTCCAATCGCAGGAGGGAACGCAAGCGCAGAAGCAGGCGCTCTATCAGTACAACCAGACCGAGGCCGAGCGGCAGAAGAAGTTGTTTGAGGCGGGCGTGATCTCGCGCGATGCTTACGATCAAGCGATCCAGTCCCTCGGCAATTCGAAGGGCGACTACGACGCCAACGTGGCGCTGACGCGGACTCAGCAGCAGCAGTTGGCCTACTACCAGATCCGCGCGCCGTTCGCGGGCATCGTGGGCGATATTCCCGTCCACGTGGGGGACTATGTATCGGCGACCACCGTGCTTACTACGGTCGACGAGAACTCCGGCCTTGAGGCCTACATCTATATACCGACCGAACGGGTGTCGCTGCTGCGCGCGGGCTTGCCGGTCGATCTTTTGGATAACCAGGGCGCGGTGCTCGCGCATTCCAGCGTCAGCTTCCTCTCGCCGCAGGTGGATAACGGCTTGCAAAGCGTCCTGGCCAAGGCGGAGATTCCGCGCACGGCGGCGCGGC
>CAXTWP010000091.1:6963-8164 GCA_964247945.1 uncultured Acidobacteriaceae bacterium
GGAGCGGCTGCGCAATCTGCAGCTGGTCAACGCGCGGGTGACCTGGAAGACTTCGCCCGCCCCGGTGGTGCCGGTGCTGGCCGTGGTGCGCGTCGGCGGGCAGCCGTTCGTGTATGTGGCCGCGCCCTCGCCGCAAGGCAAAGGCTTTGCAGCGCACCAGGTGGCGGTCACGCTCGGCGACACGGTCGGAAACAATTACCCGGTGCTCAGCGGGCTCAAGCCGGGTGACAAGGTGATCTTATCCGGCATCCAGTTTTTGCAGGAAGGTGTGCCGGTGCAGCCGCTGGGATAGTGGCAATGCGAGCCCCCGCTTCCAAGCCGCGTCTCGTCAACGGTTCAGGTCAGCAATCTTCGATAGAGGTCTGTTTTGGTTGATTTTTTCATTCGCCGCCCGATCTTTGCCACGGTCTGCGCGTTGCTGATCGTGCTTGCGGGTGCGGTCTGCATTCCGACGCTGCCCATCTCGCTTTATCCGGATCTTGCGCCGCCGCAGGTGATCGTCAGCTGCAATTACATTGGCGCGAACGCGAAAGATGTTGAGTCGGCCGTCACGATCATCCTCGAACAGTCGATCAACGGCGTCGAAGGGATGCGCTACATCAGTTCGACCAGCTCGAACGACGGCACCTCGTCCATCACCGTCACGTTCCAGACCGGGTACGACCTTTCGATCGCCGCGGTGGACGTGCAGAACCGTGTCGCCTCCGTGCAGGGCCGGCTGCCCGCGGTGGTCAACAATACCGGCATCAGCATCACCAAGGCGAACAGCAACTTTGTGCTGGCCGCCGGTTTTGTCTCGCCGGACCACAGCCTCTCGGAAGCCTTCATCTCGAACTACCTGGACGTCTACGTCTCGGACGCGTTGAAGCGCGTACCGGGCGTGGGCGCGGTGGTGATCTTCGGCGAGCGCAAGTACGCGATGCGGGTGTGGCTCGATCCGGCGAAGCTGGCGGCTCGGCAGCTGACGGCGCTTGACGTCACCAGCGCGCTCAGCGAGCAGAATGTGGAGGTGGCGGCGGGGCAGCTTGGCCTGCCGCCGGCCGACCCGAAGCAGAGCTTCCAGATGGCGGTGCGCGTGACCGGGCGCCTCTCCGATCCGCATCAATTTGAGAACATCATCATCAAGAACAGCCCAACCGCCAACGGCCTGGTGTTGTTGAAGGATTTTTTTATATGTTAGGTGGTAGACGATTATTTAAAC
>CAXTWP010000091.1:8174-9750 GCA_964247945.1 uncultured Acidobacteriaceae bacterium
GTGTTGTTGAAGGATGTGGGGCGCGCGGAGGTGGGAGCCGAGAACTACAACACGGACCTGAAGTTCTCGGGCGGCGACGCGGTGGGCGTGGGCGTACAGCAGCTCTCGAACGCCAACGCGCTCAACGTCGACCAGCAGTGCCGCGCCGTGTTGAAGGATCTGGAAAAATCCTTCCCGCCGGGCCTCAAGTACATCATCGCGGTGGACACGACCACCGTCGTCAGCGACTCCATCCGCGAAGTGGAGGTGACGATCGCGGAGGCGATCGTGATCGTCATCGTGGTCATCTTTCTTTTCCTTCAAGACTGGCGCGCCACCATCATCCCGGCCGTGACCATCCCCGTCTCACTCATCGGCACGTTTGCGTTCATCAAGGTCTTTGGATTCTCGATCAACTCGCTGACACTCTTCGGTATCACGCTGGCGACCGGGTTGGTGGTCGACGACGCTATCGTCGTCATCGAAAACGTGCAGCGGCATCTCTCCGAAGGCATGACCGATACGCACGAGGCCACCTCGGTCGCCATGGCCGAGGTCACCAGCGCCGTCATCGCCACGTCGCTGGTGCTGATCTCGGTCTTCGTGCCTGTGAGTTTTTTCCCGGGCACAACGGGCATCCTCTACAAACAGTTTTCGCTTACGATCGCATTTTCGATCGCCATCTCCGCCTTCAACGCCTTGACGCTGTCGCCCGCGCTGGCGGCGATTCTGCTGAAGCCGGAGACCCACCACGGCGGCCTGCTGGGACTGATCGATCGCGGCCTCAAGTGGGTGATCAGCGTCTACGCGGTCTTCGTCACGTGGGTGGTGAAGCTCCGCTACCTGGTCGCCGTGGTCTTCGTCGGCGCGCTCGCGGCCACTGTTTACGTGTACAACAGTGTGCCCACTGCCTTCGTTCCGTCGGAAGACCAGAGCTACTACCTCATCATCATCCAGACGCCGCCCGGCGCTTCGCTTGCCTACACGGCAGAGTTCGCAGACCGAATCTCCGCCGTCGTCCGTCAGGACAACGACGTCTTCGGCACCTTTTCCGTCATGGGCTTTTCGCTCTCCGGCGGCAGCTCGCCCAACTCCGGGCTGATCTTCGCCCCGCTGAAGCCGATCGACGAACGGACCAAGCTGGGCGCGGGCCACTCCGCGCACGACATCGTTCTCCGCGACGGCCCCAGGCTCTTCGGCGTTCCGGGCGGCATCGCGTTCGCGGCCGAACCGCCGGCGATTGCGGGCCTCGGCACCGTCGGCGGCTTTCAGTTCATGCTGCAGGACGCCGGACGCAATACATTCGCCGACATCGACCGGGTGGCGCACACGATCGTCGGCGCGTCGCGCGATCCGAGCTCGGGCCTCAGCGCGCTGAACACGACCTTTACCTCGAACGATCCACAACTGCAGGTCACTATCGACCGCCAGAAGGCGAAGGCGATGAGCATCCCGCTATCGCAGATCACCGCCGCCATGCAGACCTTCATGGGGTCGGCGTATGTAAACGATTTCGACTTCAACAACCGTTCCTACCGTGTGTATGTACAGGCGGACACTCAGTTCCGGCGCAACGAGCAGGACCTGCGGCAATATT
>CAXTWP010000092.1:0-9731 GCA_964247945.1 uncultured Acidobacteriaceae bacterium
ATCTTAAAGTGCGTAACGACGGCACACAGCGGCTCGCCTACTTGCCGCTGCAAATCTCCTCCACCCTTGCCTGGGAAAGCATGGCGATTGCGGGTAATCCGGCATTCTTCGCCCAACACCTGATCGACACCGACGCTGATCATACCGGCAAGGCCACGGAGGCGATCGTCACCTTGCCGAAGCCGCTTCCGCCGGGTGAGAGCCTTACCCTGACCACCTTCTACTCCGGCCAGATTACCCCCTCAGCGGAACGTCTGGAACGTATCGGCGCGCCGCTCGCGCAGGCTGAGCAGGCTGACTGGGACGCCATCGCTCCCGAACTGACGGCACTGCGTGGCTTCGGCGACGTGCTATGGTACCCCGTGGCCGTTTCCCCCGTATTTCTCGGCGACGGCGCACGCCTCTTCCAAACGGCGGGCGTGCAACGTTTGCGTCAGCAGGACGCTGTTGTTCACCTTCGCCTTTCCGTCCAATACGCGGGTGATCCGCCGGGCGCGGCGTTCTTCTGTGGTCGCCGGGAGCATATGGCCGCAGTTCCTGACGACCCCAATCTCCCGCTCTCGCAGCAGACCGGTGTAGCGACCGCTGAGTTTGAAACCACCCTGCTCGGCTTCCGTTCGCCGAACCTCTTCGTCACCGATCGCGCACCGACGGTCACGGACGATACTTTGATCGCGTCCGTCACCGACCATTATGACGCGGTGCCGCAGTATGCCGCCGGGGCGTTGCTGGTCAAGCCGCTGCTGACGGAATGGCTCGGCCCCTCTCCGCTCTCGCAGCTCAACCTTATCGATCATCCCGGGCAGCCGTTTGAGGACGGTGCCTTCGTCGTGCTGCCGATGCGCGCCGCTCCGGCAGCAACCCTCGCTCCGGCGCTCGTCCATACGCTGGCGCATGCCTGGTTTCGTTCCCCGGAACCGTGGTTGGATGAAGGCGTCGCCCAGTTCCTTTCACTGCTATGGACGGAACAGAGCCTCGGCAGGGCCGCCGCCCTCAGCGCTCTCCAGCAGAGTGCCAACACGCTGGCGCTCGCCGAACCCGAGACTTCGGGCAACGGTGGCGCAAACGTCGGCCAGTCCCTCACCCTTGCGCACGATGATGTCTACTACCGCACCAAAGCGGCGGCCGTCCTCTGGATGCTGCGCTCGCTTGCCGGCGACGAAGCGCTGAAGCAAGCTTTGGTTGCTTACAACAAGATGCCCCGGCAGAATGCCGTTCCACACAACTTTCAATCCTTACTTGAGAAGTATGCGCGGAAAGACCTGGCCTGGTTCTTCGACGACTGGGTGTATCACGACCAGGGACTTCCCGATCTGGCCATCGCCAATGTGACTCCTCGTCAACTTCCAGCGCAGGGTGGGAAGCCGGCGGGCTGGCTGGTCTCGGTGGAGGTGCGCAACGATGGCGACGCGGTCGCAGACGTGCCGGTCACCGTCCGCTCCGGCGAGTTGATCGCGACCGGGCGGTTGCGGATCGCCGGAAGGTCGAACGCTTCCACGCGTATCTTGTTCGAGACGACGCCGGAAGAGGTGCTGGTAAACGACGGAAGTACGCCGGAGATGCGCACCAGCCTGCATACCTTACAGATTCGGCCTCGTTCGCAGTAGCGAACGCTTGCTCCGTCTCCCCTCTGTGCTTCTTGTGGCCTGGCTTGCAGTCGGTAGCCACACTCTGGGGCCGCCCCAGGTGCGCGTGGAGGTCAGATCGAAGCGGACCATGCTGTCGGGACTATCAGCAGGCAATGCCTCCGCCAATCCGTCGCCTAGTTGCGGCAGAGCGGCTCCAAGCGCCAGCAGCTTCTTTGGAGTTGCCGTGCCGGTCAGGTGAAGCGTGTAGCTACTCTGCTCGAAGTGACCTTCCAACGTAGCGAAGTCGCGCCCGCCGAGCGCCAATGGGATGGCCGCAAGCACATAGTGGGTCGCTTTATCTCCCGGTCTCGGCCGCGACGAACGCAGGGTCAGGTCACCTGTGAAGAGTGGGTCGGAGGAGACCGTGGGTACACTGAGAGCACTCTTTGCGAGTACGAACTCTCCGGCCCAAGAATCATTCTCTGCGTCGGAGGGCATTACTAGACTTCCAGTGAGTGATCCGGTCGCTGTTACGTCGGCACCCACTCTGGCACTTGCAATGCGCAGCCAATCCAGCAAGGTCTCAGCGGGTATGCCGGGCGTCCCCAACTGAAACGTAGCAGATGAAAGTCGCCGCACGTCGGGCAAGGTTCCGGTCAGGGCAAGCCTTTTCGGGCCATCGGAGAGCGCGGGCGGCCAGCTACAGCGAAGGTCCGTAAGCGTGTGGAAGCTTGCGGATTGGATGGCCTGACACTCGGCGTCGAGGGTAAGAGAGTGAATCGGCACGAACTCCGCCCGTCGCGCATCGGACAGGCGCAGTATAGCTTGCACCAAGCTTTGGCTGACTGTACCTCGGGCGGTAGCGAAGAAGGTTATCGAACCGCGTAGGCCGGCATCGCGGCCGAGCACCATACGGCTGGCTTCGCCCAGCGGTACGTTGCGCCAGGTGGCCTTTAGATCCAGGGGAACCTCAGTAAGCGAAGCCGCCCGGCCAAGCGTCCCTTCCAGCTGGAAGATTCCCGTATCGGAGACGTTGCTGTCGGTCCGAATCGGTCTGCCTTGCAGCCGCAGCCGCCATTCCGCCGGACTGTAGAGCCAAAGAGCGATGTCGGCCTCAGTCAAGGAGACGGGTGTCTTCTCGATGCCGAGCTTCAGGTTCAGCCGAGCGCCGGTGGCTTCAATGTAGGGAAAACGAGGCGCGGAACCAGGACGCGCTTGACCTGTCGGCGCGGCCTCGATCCTCGCCGCCTGGAGCAGGGTACTTTCGATGTTCCATTTTCCGTCGGCCGTTTTTACCAGGTTGATGCTCGGTTCGGTGAAGCTGATGCGGGAGAACTCCACGCGCCTGCGCCACAGGGAGCTGACGCGCAGGGTCGCGCGTACCTGGCTTGCGCGCACGAACGGCTCGGTGCCAAAGGCGACGTCCTCGCCTACGACCAGGTTCTCGATCGTCATTCCCGGCAGCGGAAGCAGGGTAAGTGAGATACGATCGAGATGGATGGGTCTTCCCAGGCTTTCGCTGAGGCTGCGCACGATCCGGCGCTGGAGCCGGTTGACGTTGATGAGCGGCACAGCCAGAGCGATCAACACCAGCGCCAGCAGCAGAGCGTAGCCCCCCACAAAGCGGCGCAAAAATGGCCGGGGCCGCCTTGCCTCGCGGGTCTCCGGCGTTTGAATTGACTCGGTTTCCTGCATCCGCTTGATCCCCACACTCAGGGCTAAGTGTATCGCCTGCGCTCAACGAACTACATGGAGCGTTCTGCTCCAGCGGGCAAAGGCATCGAGGCGGTCAATCATCCGCTCCTCCATTTCCCCTTCTCTTGCGTGCCTCTCCGCGTAAGGCCGGTTGGGCTCTCGTTGCCGAAGCGAAAAGTAGACAAGGAACGGTTTACCGACGATCGCCGCTTCCGGCACAAAACCCCAGTACCGGCTATCCTCGCTGTTATTGCGGTTGTCACCCAGCACAAAGTACCGGCCCGGAGGCACAATAACTTCGCCGCGATCTATCCGGGCCCGCATCTCGATCCACCAATGTGCGTCGACGCCCGGCTCCACACTCACCATTCGGGGAAAATTGTCCCGGAAGCTGTCCGAAGGCCCTGGCCGGTAGTGTGTATAACTCTCAAGAAGCAGCTGACCGTTACGGTATACGCGGCCCTCGCGCAAGCGTATCCGGTCGCCGGGCACTCCAATAACCCGCTTGACCAGGTGCAGCGCGGGATCGAGCGGATAGTGGAAGACAATGAGGTCACCTTCTTTTATTTGGGTCGACGGCAGCGGCCCGGGCCGGGGTACCAACTGCTTATCGACCAGCAGGAAGTCGCCAATTCGCAGCGTCGGCTCCATGGACCCGGAGGGAATCTGAAAAGGCTGAGCGATGAAGCTAACGATGAAGATGGCCACGACAATCAGATACAAGAGCGATTGCACGGCCATCAGCGGCCCATGGGAGGTGTGCGTCATGGGCGGAGTCCTGGAAACGTGGACTTGGGCGATGGTCGTCATTGTCTCCCATCCAATGCGGCAGCTTTCGGAAGCAGGCTGCTGTCGGCGCGCAGCCGCTCGAAGGCGATCCGCGCCGCCTCCTGCTGCGCCATCTTCTTGGTCGCTCCCTGAGCGTTCGCCAGAGTCGCCTCACCGGTCCGTACCTCGACGCGAAAGCATTTGAGGTGGTCCGGTCCACTCTCGTCGATCAAAACATACTGCGGCTGGCCCGCGCCTGCTGCCTGCAGGAACTCCTGCAGCGCCGATTTATGATCCCCGATTGCGCCGCTGAAGGTGTGTCTCTCGCAGAGCGCAAGGTTCAAGTCCGGCAGCAGAGGCTCGATCACCTCGGCCTCGATAAAACGCGCCGCGGCCTTAAACCCACCGTCAAGGTACAGAGCGGCGATTACGGCTTCCATGGCGTTGGCAAGGATTGCCGGCTTGTGGCGGCCGCCGCTTCGCTCTTCGCCCCGGCCGAGACGCAGCATCCGGCCAAGATCGAGTCGCGCCGCTACATCGCCCATATGCTTTCGGCTGACGAGCGAGGCGCGCAGGCGCGTCAGCTCACCTTCGCGCGAGGCAGGAAAACGCCGCGTCAGCGACTCCGCGACTACTAGCCCCAACACGGCATCGCCTAGAAACTCAAGCTGTTCGTTATCGCTTGCCGGATCGAGCAGGGTCTCGGGACCGGTCTCGTACGCCTGGGAACGATGGGTCAAAGCGCTCGCCAGGAGGCTGGGGTCTTGAAAGACATAGCCGAAGATGCTGCCGGGCAAATCGACAACCGGTTTTTTTCCGGGCTTCCGCTGGCGCGTTCGCATGGATGCTCCCGTCTCTACTCTACCCAAGGGCTTTACGGGCAGACAAAGCGGCACTAAGGCTGGGGCTTCGGGGCAGGCGGTTGCGGACGATACGCATCCTTCTCCGCCTTGCCCGAGGGATCGAATGGCGCGGTGTCCGGATCGTCCGGTTCGTTCTTCGGCATGGCCTCCCTTTTGGGCGCGGCGAAGGGTTGTTTCAGACCCGTCTCTGCCGCCGCCTTCGTGTCAGGCTGGCTGTCGCGCGTCGAGAGGGCCGCGCGGTACTCCTCCACGGCTTTCGGCCGGTCGGTTTGTATATCGTAGAGCCGACCCAGGTAGATGTGCGACCAGGCGATCGTGCGCGGGTCCTTCGAGGTACTCAGCGCCGCATGGAAGTGCGCAATCGCCTCCTCCGGCTCTCTTTGCATCAGTTCCACGCGGGCGAGCACGTAGTTTGCGAGGGCATGATCGGCTTTTGGATCGGTGAGGGCCTTCTCGGCAAGATCCTGTGCCGTCGCCGCGTCGCCTTGCATCATCTTCATCTCCGCGAGACGCAGTCCAACCGGCTGCCGCGGCACCCGCCGGACCACGTCCCCGGCGGACGACTCCGGCAGGAACGCGATCTGCTCGTCATGGTGCCGCTCACGATCTACATCCATGCCGTATACCATCTCGCCGATGTCTTCCTTCAAGCTGGTTCCGTCCTTCTCCATAACACCCAGCTTGTTGTAGAAGTATTCGACAAGCACCCATCCCTGCCGCATCTCGTGGTCGACAGCCTTACGCCGCACCATCTCCGCTTGCCGGTCATAGGCACTTATCTCGTTATCGAAACGCTCGGTCTCCTGCCGCGAAAGCTGCGTCTGCGGTCGCTTGGGTCTGGCAATCCCCACGTCCATCGTGCGGTCTTCAACGGCCTTGATGAGGCACTCCGTGAGCAGCGCGACGATGTCGGATTTGTGGGCAAAATCGAGCGGCGAGTTCTGTACGGGCCTCAGCAACGGCAACAGGCGATCCATTGCCGCCGCGCGCGCATAGACCAGCGGCTCAATCTCGTAGTGCAGGTAGGTGTGCCGAATCTCATCCATACGCACAACGGGATGAGTGCCTCCGGAGGGTGAGGTGATGACGATGTAGTCCGTCCCATAGATGCGCGCGTTTGGCGCCGAAGGGGCGAGCATCGGCTCCATGAGCACAAGAAAGCGGCGGCCATCATAGCTGCTCACGGGCTGATGCAGATAGATGTTCGCGTCGAGGATCATCCTCGTCAAGGGGTCGTGAACTTCGTTTACAAGATGCTCGTACTCCGGCCTGTGCTCGATCCAAAGAGCGTGGAGGTGGATCGACTCGGCAAAACTTCTGAGCAACGGCAGTACGTTGACGACCTGGGTAGCGTCCGCCGCCATCTGAGTCTCATCGACTGAAGTTGTCAGTTCGGAAGTGGGCGTTACATAAAGAGCTAGCGAGACATATTGCGCAAGGTTGAGCGCAGGGTCGGCGAGCGTGTGCTCCCGAATATACCCGCAAAGCGCATCCCGGGTATCGCGCGCCTGCTGGGAAGCAGCAATCGCCTGATTAACTTCATCGCGGATTTTTATTCGGACCGGATGCGAGGCCGCCAAATTTGCATCGTAGCCGCATGTGTTCAGCGCGACAGCGAGATCGAAGAGCGGCTCACTGGTTTCCAGTGTGACGGCGGAGCCGCCAGGCTCCGGTTGGGCGATTCGGGCCGGGGCGTTTGTGCTTTGCGCTGGGGCAGCTTGTTCGCTGCTGCTACTGCTGCTTTGCTTTGGAGCCTGGGCCGCGCTTGCAAGCGGCAACCAACACAGGAACACCAACAGTGGAAGGACTTGACCAGGCCGGAAGGTAGGATAGGGCTGAAACATTACAGTTACGACGCTCTGACCTAGCTTATGGGAGCTCGGCCCAACAAGCAACCCGACTAGGCATGCACCGAAACCCCGGCAAAGGTCAGCACCACCCGCCCTCGTACCGGTGCTCCAAAGACGCGCGCCGGCTCGAAAACGCTCAGCAGCAATTGATTGCCTACCTGGGTCTGCGCCGCGGCACCCAATGGACCGGAGACAACTCGATAGTCGTAGACCTGCCCTCGATCGTTGACCTCGGCCTCCACCACAATCGTCGCATCGTGTGCCGTGATGACGGGCCGCTCTTGCTCCACCGAATAGAGGTAATGTGGAGCCGTCATGGCACCCAGCGGCTCATCGTTCGCCAGCACCGCCTCCGGCACTGCCACTGTTCCAAGCAGGAAAGCGGCCGTACCCAGCAAGGCCACCGCAACGGCGAATCCGGCGGACACCTGCACCAGCATGGGACGAATGGAGTTGCTCCAGTGCAGGCTTAAAGAATCCCAAAGATTGGAACTTCGGCGGGATTGTTCCCGCGAGATCGCAAGGCGCAGCTTAAGAGCAAGATGCTCCGGAGCTTTCGGCTGTCGCAGTGCCGAAAGGGATTGTTGCACCGCGCGCCACGCCACAAACTCATGGTCGCAGGCCACGCACTCCTCTAGGTGGTTGGCAATCTCCGACATCGTTTGGCCACTTACCGCGCCGTCGAGGTAATCTGAAAACAAAGCGCGCGACTGTTCGCAACGCGATGGCATGTGCGGATGATCCGTCACTGGCTTCTCCTTGCCGCCGCAAAGTAGCGCTCTGCGACAGCGGCTGTGTTCCGCGCTTCCGACTCGGCTGCCTCAGCTTCGATCAACACTATGCGCAAAGCCGCCCGTCCGCGCGTTAGCCGCGATTTTACCGTTCCTAGATTGACGTCCAGGATATCCGCGATTTCCTCATACCCAAACCCTTCGATTTCTCTCAGGATGACCACGGTCCGGTATGCCTCAGGGAGCTGCTGAAGCGCTGTCTCTATACGCTCCCGCGCCTCCTGTTGCACGGCGCAGTCAAAGGGAGAGTCGCGTTGATCTGCCAGGATAGCTCCAAGACAGATCGAATAGCCATAGTCATACGATTCGGACACGGTATGGGAAGAATCGATCGTCAACTCCTGCCGTTTGTGGCGCGACCACCAGCGCCGCTGGTTCGATGCCTCCCGGAGAGCGATCCGATAGAGCCATGTGCGTAGACTGGCATCACCGTTGAACCGACCGATGTTGCGGAACACCTTGATGAACACTTCCTGGGTGATGTCCGCCGCGTCCGCTGGATCGCGCAAGCTGCGCGCAATGAGGGAGTACAACGATTGATGGTATTGCTCGATCAGTTGGGCGAAGGCCTCTTCGGACCCGGCCTTCAGTCCGGTCACAAGACTACTATCCTCCATTCGAATGCCGAGAGTCGCCGTCAGATCCATTGCAATTCCCGCCTGCATATCGGGTGCCCTTACATTACGGTTTTATAGCCCGCCATGCAACTGATCGACGGTAACTACGCCGCTGGCGGCCGAGTGCTCGCTCACTCTTCCTTCTTAGACACCGGGAAGCGGGTAATTAGTTCCCGACAGCGGACGAGTGTTTGACGGATTGGCCTCCGTCCGCGAGAATAGAGGAGTCCTTCCTTAGGAGTGGGCCTGTGGCGCAGCTGGGAGCGCGCTTCCATGGCATGGAAGAGGTCATCGGTTCGATCCCGATCAGGTCCACCAAACAACTCCCTACAAATCAAGCAAATACCGGAAGCGGGCTAACCCCCTCTCCTTGTCGTTTGGTGTCATTTGGTGTCAAACGCTGAATTGACTTGCGCCGACCCACAACGACTCTGCCGGTCTGTGCCGACTTTTTCGGGTTCTTAGCCATTGAAACGCGCAGTTCTCGGTTGATCGAATTGATCGTCGATTGCACGCTTGCCGGAATTTCCTGCATGTATACATCCGTCGTGGTGGCCGTACGAGAATGCCGCATGACACCCTGCACGTCCTTTACCGTGCCCTTCTTTTGAGCGAAGGTTGCGATCGTTCTGCGAATGACTTGGAAGGTGAGATTCGGCAACTTGGGATCGCGAGCGGGTTTGTGGAGAACCCGCTTGCGAAAATTGTCCGTTTCCAAGAACCCTCCGACTTCGTTTGCGAAGATGAAGTCGTCCGGTGAGAGGAGCGGCAATTTCGTCTTGTCCTTTGCAGCAGCCTCCCGAGCCCGTTCTTCGGGCTCGAGACGCCATGTCTGCAGATCATCGGCGAGTTCCTTCGGGATATGAATAACCGTCAGACTTTTCTTCGTTTTTCCCCAGTCGCGGATGTTGCCCTAGTCGACAGTTTCCGCAACGCTGAGGGAGCACGCTTTGTAGTCAAAACGCTTCCATCGAAACGCAAACAGCTCGCATGGACGAAGCGCATTGGTCATATCAAGTTCGAGCAAGATGCGGTCTCGGAGGTTGAGCTTCGTGAGAGCCAAGCGAAGTTGATCCCAGGTAAGGGTCGTCGTGTCCGTGGGTCGCAGTTGTGCTGGAACCTTCACCTTGCGTACGGGGTCCTTCACCAGGAAGTCCTGATCGACTGCCTCGGCGAAGATGTCCCGAAGGTATGCACGCATCTGCAAAACACGGTCCTTTGATCCGGTTGTGGCCAGCTTGTTGAGGTGAAGCTGCAAGCTGAACTTGTCGAAGTTGACCAACGGAATCTCACCCAGAGGTTCGATCAGATCGCGTTGGGTAAGAATCGTTTTCGTTTGGCTGTTTCCTCTTTCCATGCAGCTTCTTTCAGAGGAAGAAAGCGATTCTTGACGAACCAGGAGAAGGTTACGGAGCCGTCGTTCATGACTCGGGTAGGGGAGCCCGGCTGCCCTATCTGTTTTGTGATCTCACGTTGAAGCGCTTCGCGGGCCTCAAACTTCGACATCGTCGATTTGAGCGCTAAGCGGTATCCACATAGAGTCTTTGCTGCTTGTCCGGGATTTGTTGCACTTTGTGTG
>CAXTWP010000093.1:0-5331 GCA_964247945.1 uncultured Acidobacteriaceae bacterium
CGGCCGAGCAGGACCGGCTGCGGATGGCGGACCTGTGGCGCTTTCAGGCCGGGGAGATCGACGCGGCGGGGCTGGGCGCGGCGGATGAGGACGCGACGCTGGAAGCCGAGAAGCGGGTGTTGGGCAACTCGGAAAAGCTGTACACGGCGGCGATGAGCGCGCATGAGCTGCTGTACGAAGGGGAGAGTTCGGCCGAGACGACGCTGGGGGCGGCGTTGCGGAATGTGGAGGAGCTGGCGCGGTACGACGCGCGATTTGCCGAGCCGGCCCAGCAGTTAGCGGCGGCCAAGGCGACGGTCGAGGACGTAAGCGCGGAGGTGCGCGACTTTGCGGCGAAGGTGCATGCCTCGCCCGGGCGGCTGGAGGAGATTGAAGACCGGCTGGCGGCGCTTGACCGGCTGAAGCGCAAGTATGGGCGGACGCTGGGTGAGGTGATGGTGTTCGGAGCAGAGGCGGCGCGGCAGCTGGCGGAGGTGGAGAACCGGGACGCGCTGCTGGTCGAGCTGAAGGCGCGAGAGGCGGCCGACGCGGCGGCTTACCGCGGGGCGGCGGGGACGCTGACGGCGTCGCGTCAGCAGGCGGCGGCGAAGCTCGAAAAGCTGGCGGAAGCGCAGATCAACGATCTGGCGATGCGAGCGCGGTTTGCGGTGCGGGTGATCGCGGAAGAAGGGCAGGAGCGATGGACCGCGCACGGCTGGGACACGGTCGAATGCCTGATTGCGACCAACGCGGGGGAGCCGCTGAAGCCGCTGGATGAGATCGCCTCGGGCGGCGAAATGTCGCGCGTGATGCTGGCGCTGAAGGGGACGGTGGAGGAGGGCGCGAACGCCAAAGGTCGCCGCCGGACCCCCGTGCCGCGCACCCTGGTATTCGACGAGATCGACATCGGCATCGGGGGGCGGGCAGCGGAGGCGGTAGGGCGCAAGCTGAAGACGCTCTCGAAGACGCAGCAGGTGTTATGCATCACGCATCTGCCGCAGATCGCGGCATTCGGCGACCAGCATTTCCTGATTGAGAAGACGGAGAAGCAAGGGAGGACGCAAACCCGTGTGCGACAGATGAAGGCTGAGGAGCGCACGCAGGAGATTGCGCGGATGTTAAGCGGCGAGAGGCTGACCGATACCAGCCTGCGCCATGCCGAGGCGCTGATCGAAGCGAGCCGCTAAACCATCTCTTCGCGTGTTGATGGCATCGCAGTATCAACACAAGGAGATTTCCATGGCGGCTAAGAAGTGTGCTCATGAAACCTGCAGCTGCATGGTGGCGGAAGACTCGAAAACCAAGTACTGCTCCACCTTCTGCGAGGATTCCAAGGACTTGACGACCCTACAGTGTGACTGCGGCCATGCCGGTTGCGAGCGGCGGAGCCTTTAGGGCAGGACTGCCCGGTTGAGGGCACAGATCGTCAGAGTTCACCTTGGCGGTCATCACTCCCGATACGGTACCTCCGGCGAATGAACGCGGTATACTGGTCCATGTGACGACAACGACACTTGACCCGGTGAATACCACGCCTAAAACCGCTTCTTCCTCGACCAAGCGTGTGCTGTTGTTGAAGCCGCGAGGGTTCTGCGCGGGGGTGGTGCGTGCGATCGACATCGTTCAGATTGCGCTTGATACCTTCGGCGCGCCCATCTACGTCCGCAAAGAGATCGTGCATAACTCGTATGTGGTGACGGATCTGGCCAAGAAGGGCGCGATCTTCGTCAACGAGTTGGACGAGGTGCCGGAGGGCGCGCGGGTCATTTATTCTGCGCATGGTGTTTCGCCGGCGGTGCGGGAACGGGCCCGGGAACGGGGGCTGAAGGTGGTGGACGCCACCTGTCCGCTGGTGACGAAGGTCCATGTGGAGGCGATTAAATTCGCTAATCAAGGTTATTCGCTGGTATTGGTTGGGCATCGCGACCACGAAGAGGTGGAAGGAACGCAAGGGGAAGCGCCTGACGTCACCCAGGTGGTCTCAACGGTGGAAGAGGTTGAGGCGCTGGTGGTGCCCGATCCAAATAAGGTGGCTTACCTGACGCAGACGACGCTGTCGCTCGATGAGGCGCGGTACATGATTGAAGCGCTAAAGGCGAAGTACCCGAATATCGTCGGGCCGCACTCGCAGGACATCTGCTACGCGACGGAGAACCGGCAGACGGCGGTGAAGAACGTGGCGCATGGCGCGGACCTGGTGCTGGTGGTGGGTTCGGCGAACAGCTCGAACTCGAACCGGCTGGTGGAGGTCTCGAAGAATCTGGATACCAACTCGTACCTGATCGACACGGCGAGCGCCATCCGGCCGGAGTGGCTGGAAGGCGTCAGGACGGTGGCCGTGACCGCGGGTGCCTCCGCGCCGGAGGTGCTGGTGAAGGATGTCGTCGAATACCTGCAGGCGATGGGGTACGGCGATGTGGATGAGGTTGAGGTGATGCCGGAGAACGTGCGCTTCGGTCTGCCGCCCGAGATCGTGCAGGCGATCAAATCCGCGCCCCAACAGGAGCTCTCGTAGTTGAAAGGGTCCGCCGCGACGATGAGTACCGTTCCCAGCAATCCGCAGGCGGCATCCCGGACAGAGAAGCCTCGTTTCGGACGGATGGACCTGGGGCTGGAGCACGTTGCCAACGGCATTGCGCGGGCAAGGGACTGGCTGCTGGGGCAGCAGCACCCCGACGGGTATTGGTGCGGCGAGCTTGAAGCTGATGTGATGCTCGAGGCCGACTACATCTACATGCACACGCTGCTTGGGACGGGTGATCCCGGCAAGATGACGCGGGCGGTCAACGAGATTCTGCGACATCAGAATCAGGACGGCGGCTGGAGTCAGTATCCCGGCGGGCCATCGAACATCAGCTATGGGGTGAAGGCCTACTTTGCGCTTAAGCTGATGGGCTGGAGCGCGGAGCATCCGGTGCTCGCCAGGGCGCGGGCGTGGATACTGGCGAACGGCGGCGTGGTCGAGTGCAACACGTTTACCAAGATTTACCTGTGCGCGCTGGGGCAGTACGAGTACGATGCCGTGCCGGCGGTGCCGCCCGAAATCGTCCTCTTTCCCAACTGGTTCTACTTCAACATCTACGAGATTTCGTCGTGGTCGCGCGGGATTCTGGTTCCGCTGTCGATCATCTACGCCAAGAAGCCGTTCAAGAAGATTTCGCCGGAGCAGGGCATCGACGAACTCTTTGTCGGAGGCCGCACGAATGCGGACCTGCACCTGCGCTGGGACAGGAAGCACCTGCTCGGCTGGCGCAACTTCTTTCTCGCGCTCGATCGGATCATGCATTGGGCGGAACGGGTCCACATACGCCCGCTGCGCAAGATGGCGATCCGGAAAGCCGAGCAGTGGATGCTGGCACGGTTTGAGAAATCGGACGGCCTGGGGGCGATCTATCCGGCCATGCTGAACTCGATCGTGGCGCTGCGGGTGCTGGGCTACTCCTTTGACGACCCGCAGATGATCCGCGCGATGGACGAGTTTGAGAAGCTCGGCATCGACTGCCCCGGCGGCGAACCCGGCTACCCGACGCCCACGTTTCGGATGCAGCCCTGCTACTCCCCGGTGTGGGACACCGCGCAGGTGATTCCCGTGCTCAGCGAGGCGGGCGTCCCGCGCACAGACGCGCGGCTGCTGAAGGCGGCCGACTGGCTGCTGTCCAAGGAGGTTCGGCACAAGGGCGACTGGGCGGAGAAGGTGAAGAATGTCGAGCCGGGCGGCTGGTATTTCCAGTTCAATAACGAGTTCAACCCAGACGTGGACGATACGGGCGAGGTGCTGATGGCGCTGAACTGCGTCGACAACCCGCGCGAGCGCTACCAGCACGAGGTTGCCCAACGCGCCATCAACTGGATCTGGGCGATGCAGTGCAAGAACGGCGGGTGGGCGGCGTTCGACAAGGACAACACCAAGACCATCTTCCAGTACATCCCGTTCGCCGACCACAACGCGATGCTCGACCCGCCGACGGTCGACATTACGGGCCGAATGCTCGAGATGCTGGCGCAGTACGGCTACACACGGGCTGACAAGCGCGTCGAAAAGGCAGTGCAGTTTGTGCTGCGTGAGCAGTCGCCGGACGGCAGTTGGTTTGGCCGCTGGGGTGTGAACTATCTTTATGGGACGTTTCTGGTGCTGCGTGGCCTGGAGGCGATGGGCGTCTGGAGCCACGAGCCGGCTATTCTGCAGGCGACCGAGTGGATACGCATGGTGCAGAACTCCGACGGCGGCTGGGGCGAGACCTGCGGGACGTATGATGATGAGCTGCAGAAGGGAATCGGCCCGAGTACGCCGTCGCAGACCGCGTGGGCCCTGCTGGGCCTGCTGGCCGGTGGCGACAGCCGATCGGATTCGGTGGCTAAGGGCGTGCGCTGGCTGATCGATCGACAGCACGAAGACGGAAGCTGGGACGAGCTGATGCCCGGCCGGAACGGCGAAAGCTACTACACTGGAACAGGGTTCCCCCGCGTCTTCTACCTGGGATATCACCTGTACAAGCAATACTTTCCGCTGCTGGCGCTGACGACGTACAAGCGGGCAATGGAGCACCAGTAACCGGAAGTTTGTGGAGGGGAATCAATGGCTGTACCGGTATCGCAGGCGTGGACGGTGGCGACGTATGTGTTGAAGCAGAAGCTGGCGGGACGGAAGAAATACCCGCTGGTGCTGATGCTGGAACCGCTCTTTCGCTGCAACCTGGCGTGCGCGGGCTGCGGCAAGATCCAGTATCCGGCCCATATCCTGAAGGCCGAGCTTTCTCCCGAGGAGTGTTTCAAGGCGGTTGAGGAGTGCGGTACGCCGATGGTCGCGATCCCCGGCGGCGAGCCGCTGCTGCATCCCAAGATGCCTGAAGTTGTGGCGGGTTTAGTCGCGCGCAAAAAGTACGTTTACATGTGCACGAATGCGCTGCTGCTGAAGGAAAAGCTGCACCTGTTTACGCCGAGCAAGTATCTCTCCTTCTCCGTCCATGTGGATGGTCAGCGCGAACATCACGACTTCTCTGTATGCCGCGAAGGTGGATACGACATCGCGATGGAAGGCGTCCGCGCCGCTGTTGAGGCGGGCTTCCGCGTGACGACCAACACGACGCTCTTCGACGGTGCCGACCCGAACAGCGTCCGCGCGCACTTTGACGAGCTGATGACAGCAGGGGTCGAGAGCATGATGGTCTCGCCCGGCTACACGTATGACAAGGCCCCGGACCAGAAGCACTTCCTGGGCCGCGCCCGGTCGAAGAAGATGTTCCGCGCGATCCTGTCGAACCGCAAGAGTAGTTGGCGTTTCAACGCTTCGCCCATGTTCATGGAGTTCCTGATGGGCAAGAAGCACCTGACCTGCACACCGTGGGGGATGCC
>CAXTWP010000093.1:5341-9713 GCA_964247945.1 uncultured Acidobacteriaceae bacterium
CCTGCTACCTGCTTCAGGACGGCTACGCCGACAGCTTCAAGGAGTTGATGGATACCGTGGAATGGCAGAACTACGGCACGGAGAGCGGCAATCCGCGCTGTGCGAACTGCATGGTGCATTCCGGCTATGAGGCGAGCGGGGTGAACTATACCTTTGGCTCGGTGAAGGGCCTGCTGCAGACAGCGGTGGCGATGTTCAGGTCGTACAAGGATGACGGTGCGCAGAAGCTGCTGAACGAGTGGCCGCGCGCGCAGCACGCTCCCTTGGTGCAGATTGTGGCCCTTGCGGCAGCCGATCCGCAGGCGGCGCACAACGCGGCGCAGCTGCAGGAAGTCTCGGGAGACTGACCATGGCGACCGACACGCAGGAAGCGGCAAAGATTGAGCAGCTGACGCATCAGAATCCGGACGAGATGGAGCTAGCCGCCGGCCGTGAGCGCGAACAACTCCAGGGGTGGATTCCAACGCTTGCCAGCGACTCTGAGATACGGGATGCGCTTGAGAAGGCCTTCGACTACCGCGGCGATGTGACCGTAACCCGCAAAGATGGGCACCAGCTTGAGGGCTATCTTTTCGACCGGCGCACAGGGGCTTCGCTGAGCGATTCGGTCGTGCGGATTATGCCGGCGGATGGCTCTGGGAGGGTGACGGTTTCCTACGCTGAAATTGCGGCGCTTGCCTTTACCGGACGCGACACGGCCGCCGGCAAGACCTTTGAGGCCTGGGTAAAGAAGTACTGGGAGAAGAAGGCTGCCGGTGAGCGCAATATCCAGATTGAGCCGGAGAAGCTGGACTAGCTCTCGTGCGCGCCTTCATCACCGGAGCGACGGGTTTCGTAGGCAGCCATGTAGCTCGGGCGTATGCTGCCCAAGGCGCGCAACTGCGGCTGCTGACACGGTCTACAAGCCGCACTGACGGTCTCAACGACTTGGAGGCCGAGCTGATCACAGGCGATTTAAGGCAGCCAGAGGAGTTACGTATAGCCCTGACCGGCTGTGATGCGCTGGTTCACGTAGCCGCAGACTACCGGTTGTGGGTGCGCGATCCGCAGGCGATGTACGCGGCCAACGTGGAGGGGACGCGCGACCTGCTGCGGCTGGCGCGCGAGGTCGGCGTGCCGCGCGTCGTCTACACGTCGAGCGTGGCGACTATGGGCTTTCTCGCGGACGGCACCATCGTCGATGAGGAGTCGCCGGTCTCGCTCGACAGGATGATCGGGCACTACAAGCGGTCGAAGTTCCTGGCCGAGCAGGAGGCAATCGCCGCGGCGCGCGCGGGTCAGCACGTCATTATCCTGAACCCGACCACGCCGGTCGGCGCGGGCGATGTGAAGCCGACCCCGACGGGCCGGATCATCGTCGATTTCCTCAACCGCCGCTTTCCGGCCTACGTGGATACAGGCTTGAACCTGGTGGATGTAGCCGAGGTTGCCGCGATGCATGTGACGGCGCTCGAACGCGGTACGCCCGGCGAGCGATATATTCTGGGCGGGGAGAACCTGACGCTGAAGCAGATCCTCGATCGTTTGTCCGCGATCACTGGCCTGCCCTCGCCGACCTTGAAGGTGCCGCATGCGGTGGCGATGGCGTTTGCGTTCTTTGACGAGACCTTTACCGGTAAGCTGCGGGGCAAGGAGCCGCGCGCGACAGTCGAGGCGGTGCGCATGGGCAAGAAGGTGATGTTCGCTTCGTCCGCCAAGGCGGAGGCGGAGCTTGGCTTTCGCGTGGTGCCGGTCTACCAGGCGCTACGGGCGGCCATCGACTGGTTTGTGGAGCACGGGTACGCTCCCCAGCCGTGAGGGTGGCGATCATCGCGGCGCTGCCGGGGGAGTTGAAGCAGATCGTAAACGCCGGCTTCGAGCGGTTGCCTGCCAGTGCAACGTTCATTCGCAAGTGGGCTTGTGTCCACGACGAGGACGAATGGGTGGCTGTTTGCGCGGGCATGGGGGCCGAGGCGGCTCGCCGCGCCTTTGCGGAAGCAGAAGCGAGCGGCCCCATTGATCGGGTGCTCTCCGTGGGCTGGGCCGGAGCGCTAAACGAGGAGGTACACGCGCCCCACTGTTTCATCGCTTCTGCCGTAATCGACGCGCAAACCGGTGAGCGTTTCACATTCACCGGCAAGGAGCGCAGCATGGTGCTCGTGAGTACGGCACGCGTAGCGGATGCAACCGAAAAACGTAGGCTGGCTGCCGCTTACGGCGGAGCGATGGTAGACATGGAATCGGCTGCCATTGTTCGACTTGCGCTGATGCGCGGCGTCCCGGTCTGCTGCGTCAAGGCGATCTCCGATGAGTTGGGAGACACACTGCCGGACTTCAATCGATTCATCGGGGACCGGGGCCAGATGCGTACAGGTGCATTGGTGCGCCACGCGGCGGTGCGGCCTCACCATTGGCGTTCCCTTGCACGGCTGGGCCGATCGAGCGCGGCGGCGGCGCACAACCTTGCGTCCACCGTCTTTACAATCCTGTCGGGGCCTACAAATTTCGACGAGATCAACCGGACGGGGAACGTAGATTGGTAGACATCCCAAAGACGATGCGGGCGGCCGTGTATCGCGGTGTAAACGAGGTGCGGGTCGATACGGTGCCTGTGCCCGAGATCTGGCCGGGCGAGGTGCTGGTCAAGATCGACACCTGCGGCATCTGCGGGACGGACCTGAAGAAGATACACACCGGATCGCACACCGCGCCGCGTGTCTTCGGGCATGAGATGGCGGGAACGATCGCGGCGGTGGGCGATGGCGTGGAAGGTTTTGCCGTGGGCGACCGCGTGATGGCGTACCACCACATCCCATGCGGAGCCTGCTATTACTGCCGCAAGCGGACCTTTGCCCAGTGCGAGACCTACAAGAAGGTTGGCTGCACGGCGGGATTTTCGCCCGCTGGCGGCGGTTTTGCGGAGTACATCCGTGTGATGGACTGGATCGTGCGCGGCGGCCTGGTGAAGATTCCAGATGATGTGCCGTTTGAGCAGGCGGCGATGATCGAGCCGACGAATACGTGCTTCAAGGCGATACAAATGCTCGCGCTGCAGCCGGACGAGACGGTGCTGGTGATCGGGCAAGGACCGATCGGCATCATGCTGGCGGCGCTGGCGAAACGCACCGGCGCGACGGTGCTGACGAGCGATCTGTACCCGGAGCGGCACGCGGTGGCGGCGCGGTTTGGGCTGGATCGTCCGCTCGACGCGCACGGCGACGTGGTGGCGGACTGCAAGGCGTCGACAGAGGGGCGCGGCGCGGATGTAGCGCTGCTGGCGGTCGGCGGCGACGCGCTGATCCCGCTTGCGATGGACGCGGTGCGGCCGGGCGGTCGAGTGATGCTGTTCGCGGCCACGCAGCATGGGGAAGCCGCGTTCGATCCGGCGGCGGTCTGCATGGATGAAAAGACGCTGATGGGATCGTACAGTTCTTCGGTCGCCATCAATGACGAAGTGGCGCGGCTGGTGTTTGACGGGTACCGCGATGGGAGCTTCGACCTGACCCGGCTGATCTCGCACCGGTTCCTGCTGGAGGAGGCGGTGCAGGCGATTGCGCTGGCGTCGCATCCGCGGGCGGGATCGATGAAGGTCGTGGTGCAGCCGTAGGAAAGACGGTCGAGCTTTGCTCGATAACCCACCCTTTGCAAAGGCGCAAAGGATAGGCCACCCGAAGATTTGCCCGATCAGTTCTCTCGCTGTGGGAGGAAGATTTCGAGCATCAGCAGGCAGGCTCCGATGACGATGCAGCTGTCGGCGACGTTGAAGTCGGGCCAGTGGTAGTGAACGATGGTGACTTCGAGGAAGTCGACGACGTGGCGCAGGACGAGACGGTCGTAGAGGTTGCCGAGCGCGCCGCCGAGGATCAGCGCGAGCGCGACCGAGGTGACCGACAGCGCGCGGCCAGTCCGCCAGAGCATCCCGGCGACGATGAGCACCGCGACGACCGAGAAGGCGATCAGGCTGTTGCGCATCAAGGTGGGCGAGAGCGAGTCGCCTAGCGAGAAGGCCGCGCCGGTGTTGAGGACGTGGGTCAGGCGGAAGACGCCGGGGATCAGGGTGCGGGCGCGTCCGGGAAGGATGTCGGCGACGATCCAGTTCTTCGAAAGGCGGTCGAAGAGGATGACGAGCGCGGAGATGAGGACGAGGGTTGGGCGGTAGTCGCGGGTGCGAGGCATTTAGACGATAGCCTCAGCTTCTTTCTCGTAAGCGGGAAAGTTGAGGGCGTGGAGGGCTTCGGCACAGCGTAGGCAGACGGTGGGATAGTTTGGGTCGTCGCTTACGTCTGATGTGTAATTCCAACAGCGATCACATTTTGTGCCGTCTGCATGCTTGATAGCGACTCGCACTTCGTGTGTTTCTTCCGACATCAGATCTACATCAGAGACATTCAAT
>CAXTWP010000094.1:0-1873 GCA_964247945.1 uncultured Acidobacteriaceae bacterium
ATCCTGAACCGGACACTGCCGAAATCGAATTTTCTGCTGCAGATGCTGACTGGAGAGAAGCTGGAGTGGCATCCCTGGCAGTGAGGCGATGGGCGTTGGGAGCGGCCCTGCTGTGCGGGTTGGCGGGCGGGTGCGCGCGAATGCCGCCGGAGGTGACGGTGGTAAAGGTGCCGGACTGGTGGGATATCGAGGCGAAGCGTCCGCAGAACGGGCCCAGCGTGCAGCGGGTGACTGCGGATGCGATCTACACGATCTACAGCCGTAACCTGTTTCTGGGAGCTACGCCGGACCAGCGGTTTCTGGACCGGGTGCTGCTGGTATCGGGCGTGTTCAACGGCTTCAACACGCGGCATGGGGATCGTACGTTTCTAGAGCTGCGGACGCACGAGGAAGGGGCGTTTACCTATGCGGTGCTCGACGCGCGGGCGCAGCCGCTGACGGCAACGCTGGTGCCGGGGCAAGCGGTGCTGCTGCTGTGCCGCGGGGCGGGCGCGGTGGGCGGCGCGCCGGTGCTGCTGGGCTGCCGTCTCCCGCCTGCATCGCTGCTTGAAAGCAAGGCGGTCGAGAGCAAATAGCGGCGCAAACGAGTAGCCTAAAGAAGAAGTACTGACCTTAGGAGCTTTCCATCTTGGATCTATCCGCCGCACCCCTTGCCACCATCGCTTCGCTCTCTGCCCATGAGGGACAGACGGTTACCCTCCGCGGCTGGCTTTACAACCTGCGCGCCTCGGGCAAGCTGCTGTTTCCGATCTTCCGCGATGGGACGGGGACGATCCAGGGGATTGTGCCGAAGGCGGCGGTGCCGGAGGCGGTGTTTGGGACGCTGAAGGAACTGACGCTGGAATCGAGCGTGATCGTGCGCGGGAGGGTACGCGCGGACGCGCGTGCGCCGAGCGGCTTTGAGCTGGATGTGGAGGATGTGGAGTTGGTGCAGCGCGTGCCGGAGGAAACGCCGTTCCCGATCACGCTGAAGGAGCATGGCGTCGATTTTCTGATGGAGCACCGGCACCTTTGGCTGCGGACTCCGCGCCAGTCAGCGATTCTGCGGGTGCGGGCCACCATTATGCGGGCGGCGGCGGAGTTTTTTGACACCAACGGGTTTGTGCGGACGGACCCGCCGATCCTGACGCCGAACGCCTGCGAGGGGACGAGCGAGCTGTTCGAGATGGACTACTTCGACGACGGTAAGGCGTACCTGACGCAGTCGGGGCAGCTGTATATCGAAGCGACGGCGCTGGCGCTGGGCAAGGTGTACAGCTTTGGGCCGACGTTCCGGGCGGAGAAGTCGAAGACGCGGCGGCACCTGACGGAGTTCTGGATGATTGAGCCTGAGGTGGCCTTCCTGGAGCTGGACGGGTTGCTGGAGCTGGCGGAGAACTTTATCAGCCACATTGTGGCGACGGTGCTGGCCGGTCATCGGACAGACCTGAAGGTGATAGGGCGGGATGTGGCGAAGCTGGAAGCAGTGAAGGCGCCATTTCCAAAGATCAGCTACGACGAGGCCCACGCGATGCTGGCGGAGGCGTTCACCAAGGGGCTGATCGAGAACGAGCACAAGGAGGGCGATGATTTCGGGTCGCCGGACGAGACGTATATTTCGAACCAGTTCGACCAGCCGGTGATGATCCACCGCTATCCGGCGGCGATCAAGGCGTTTTATATGCAGCCGGATCCCGCCGACGCCAACCGCGCACTGTGCGTCGACGTGCTTGCGCCGGAGGGGTATGGGGAGATCATCGGCGGGTCGCAGCGCGTGGACAGCTACGACCTGCTGAAGTCGCGGATCGAAGAGCACGGCCTGCCGCTGGCGGCGTTTGAGTGGTATCTCGACCTGCGGAAGTATGGCTCGGTGCCGCACAGCGGGTTTGGCATG
>CAXTWP010000094.1:1883-9264 GCA_964247945.1 uncultured Acidobacteriaceae bacterium
GCGGGCGATGCGCTACGGGATGCCGCCCAACAGCGGCTTTGGCATGGGAATCGAGCGGGCCGTGGCGTGGATCTGCGGCCTGGATCATGTACGGGAGACGATCCCGTTCGCTCGGACGCTGAACCGGATTTATCCTTGAACTAAACGAGTGAGGTTACCTGTAAGTGCACTCTAAAGTTGAAAAAGGCGGTTAGATGCATCTTCTTTTTGTAGACGAATCTGGGACGCCTCATGGCCCGAACGTTCGACGAGATCGCTATTTCGTAATTGGCGGGATTATCATCCCCGATGGAGTCTGGAAGAAATTGCATGACGCGATACATGGAATGAAAGTAAGAAGGAAGCTGGTAGGTGAACTAAAATGGCGATTCTTCGCGCCGACGAACGTAGACGCAACTAACCCAATGCGCAGTATGCAGCCATCGCAGAGAGACGAGATTCGCGGGGGAATCTACGCTGCTATCAACAGTATTAAATCCGTGAAGACTATCGCTTGTGTTGCGTCTATTGAGGTTGCTTATAAGCGTCCGCATGTTCGTGATGCTGATGATCTCTACCACAATACATACAAACCTATTTCAGAACGTTTCCAATACCATCTACAGGAGGTCTCAAGGACAGTTGGACGTCTGGAAACCGGAATTATAGTTGCAGATCATAGAGGTTCGCAGCAGGACGCCCGCTTGCGTGACGCTCACGAGAGACTCATACGTCCAGGTTCTATGTACACATCGGAATACCCGAACTTGGTAGAAAGCCTATTCTTTTTGCCTTCGGATTTAAGTATCGGAATCCAACTTGCAGATATGATAGCCGGTGCCGTTTGGCGAAAGTTCGAGAAGTCAGATGACACATGGTACAAAGCTCTTGAGCCTTCGCTGCGTGAAGACCCAGCGGGCAAGATAGACGGCTATGGAGTTATTCGATTTCCTAGAGGCGGCTGGAGGTAGACGCCGGGTGAGACCTTAGTTTCAACGTGCAGGAAGCGGGACGCACTCCCGGCAATTCAAGATTAGCATCGAAACTTTGATTGTCAAGAGGTTTTCCACATTCGTAAATGGAACGTGCCCATTGGCAACACCTATCAAGGGGGCGTGTTAAAGGTTACGCGCTGGCACTCTCGGGGATAGGCTTTTCCGGCGCCGGTATGGCTTCGGCTTCCGCGTCGCCTCCGTAAATCACCTGGCCGTATTCGAGCAGGGTGACCATGCCGACGCCGCCGCAGATGTTTCCGGCGACTGCGGGGCCGAACCATTGCGGGAAGGCGGTCCAGGGGACCTGGTGGGTAAGGACGGCGGCGAGGACCTCGCCCGAGGCTGCGATGCAGTGGGCGAAGTTACCCAGCCCGACCACCAGCGCCAGCAGCCAGATGATGAGCACCGATCCGGTGATGGAGTGTGAGCCGGAGACGAGCCAGGCCACGGTGGCGATGATCCAGCCGCCCATGACGCCGCTCCAGAAGATGGTGGCGGGCGGGTGATGGATGGCGTCGAGGCCGAGCTGGGCGAGGGCGTGGACGATCTCCGGGCTGAGCGCGCCGGTCAGGGTGGCCAGCGCGGCGAAGGCGAGCGCGCCCAGGACGTTCGACGGCAGGACGGCCGCCCAGAGGCGCAGAGTCTGCCAGAAGTGCTTCTTTTCGGCGAGGACGAGGGCGACCGGGTAGAGAGTGTTCTCCGTGAAGAGCTGCGAGCGTCCGAGGATGACGACGATGAAGCCGATGGGGTAGAACATCTTAGCGACGAACTCGGCCGGCTTGGTAGTGCCGAGCATGGAGAGCGCGATGGCCGTGCCCAGTGCTGAAAGCCCCATGAAGATGCCGCCCGCGAGGCCGGAGATGATGAGCGAGACGGTGGAGCGGCCGAGTTCCTGGCGGGCGTTGTTGGCGACCTGCTCGTAGATCTCCTGGGCGCTGGGGCGCTCGAGATGCTTCTGGGCACCTTGTTCAGGCGTGGGCTTGGGTTTGCGGCGGCGGAAGTTGAAGGCCATGCGGGTGAGATGCGTTGTCCCCCAAGCGCGTCCGGTATATTAGGTTAGAGGTATCAGTCATGAGCGAGAATACAAGCAAGCTGGTCGTTGCTACTTCTGAAGAGGAACGTTCAGGGTATAAGCCTTCAGCGCCCCCTGGCTGGCGCCCACCAGCGCCTGTGAAAGTGCCTTCTCCATCAAAACAGAGCAAATAGTCTCCTCCTATGCCACAAGGTCTTCAAGCAGTCTTCGCCTTAGTGGTACTGTTGCCTGGTTTTGTCAGCGCACGTATAGTCCGGATGATGTCAGCTAAGACCGAGCAAACGGATTGGGAACGGATCATTGAAGCGCTCATCTTCAGCTTCTTTACCTATATCCTTTACGTTGCGCTGTACGGCGCGCTGCTTCCCTTTGAGTGGACTTTCTCACAACAATCCCCCGAACATTACAACGTTCACGTAGAACGATGGCGGTTGCTCGCTATAGCGGCCATAGCTGTGGTCATTGGTTTTGCCTGGGGCTACATTCGCGAGCATGATCTAATGCTCAAGCATCTTCGGCGCTGGAAGCTCACGCGACGCAGCAGTAATGAGTCTGTATGGACCGATGTTTTCCTTACCGCAAGCGGAGCTGTGCAGGTTGGCTTGGGTGACGGCCAAAGCGTGATCGGCTGGCTGAAGAGGTATGCTGAAGCAGGAGAAGAACGCACCCTCTTTCTAGAAAACGCGCGCTGGATCGTTGAAGGCGATCACTCTGGCACAGTAAGCGTGGAAAGCGATGAAATCACCTCGATCCCGGGGCTTCTGCTCACCGAGAAAGCTGAAATAAAGTACGTAATGTTCCTGGATAAATCTCAAATATGAGGGTAGTTTTGCCTGAGGTTCTTGCCAAGTACCAGCCGGTGATTGGGCTGGAGGTTCATGTGCAGCTGCTGACGGCCTCGAAGGCGTTCTGCGGCTGCGTTAACCAGTATGGCGGGGAGCCGAACACGCATGTATGTCCGACGTGCCTGGGGCTGCCGGGAGCGCTGCCGGTGCTCAATAGGCGAGCGGTCGAGTTTGCGGTGCTGGCGGCGAAGTCGATCCACTGCGAGATTCGGGAGACGAGTGTCTTCTCACGGAAGAACTACTTCTATCCCGATTCACCGAAGGGCTACCAGATCTCGCAGTTCGATAAGCCGATCGCGGAGAACGGGTGGATCGAGGTGTCGGACGCGGTCGGCGCGCCGAAGCGCATTGGAGTGACTCGGCTGCATATGGAGGAGGACGCGGGCAAGAGCGTCCATGATGGGTTTGCGGATTCGGTGTCGCGGACGTATATCGACTTGAACCGGTGCGGCACCCCGCTGGTCGAAATCGTCAGCGAGCCTGACCTGCGCTCGGCGGATGAGGTCTTCGAGTACCTGACGAAGCTGAAGGAGATCCTGCTCTACACGGGCGTAAGCGACTGCAACATGGAGGAAGGGTCGCTACGCTGCGATGCGAACGTGAGCGTGATGTTGAAGGGCGCGGAGCGGTTCGGCACCAAGGCGGAGGTGAAGAACGTCAACAGCTTCCGCTACATCCGGGCAGCGGTGGAGTACGAAATCGAGCGGCAGATTGGTGTGATTGAGGACGGTGGCCGGGTCGTGCAGGAGTCGCGGCTGTGGAACAACGCCGAGGGTCGGACGTACTCCATGCGGTCGAAGGAGCAGGCGCACGATTATCGCTACTTTCCGGAGCCGGACCTGCCGCCGCTGGTGGTGGGCACGGCATGGCAGGCGGAGATCCTGAAGAACCTGCCGGAGTTGCCGGAGGCACGGCGCGCGCGGATGATCGCGGAGTACGAGATCAGCGCGCAGGACGCGGCGACGCTGACCGCGACGCGCGAGTTCGCGGACCGGTTTGAGGTGGCGGCGAAGCGGGCGAAGAGTCCGAAGCGGGTGGCGTCTATCCTGCTGAGCGAGATCACCATGCGGCTGCGGCTCGCGGACCTGGAGCAGGAACAATCGCCTGTAAGCATGGAAGGGCTAGTGAAGGCGGCGGACCTGGCGGAGTCCGGGGAGCTCTCGAGCAAGATGTTGAAGCAGCTGCTGGACACGTGCTTCGCCGAGGGCCAGGACTTCGGGGCGGTGTATGAGCGGGACAAGCCGAAGCAGATCTCGGACGCGGGTGCGATTGAGACAATGATCGATGAGGTGATCGCGGCCAATCCGAAGCAGGTGGAGCAGTATCGTGGAGGCAAGAAGACCGTGGCGGCGTTCTTTGTCGGGCAGGTGATGAAGTTGTCGAAGGGGCAAGCAAACCCGGCGTTGCTGAACGAGTTGGTCACAAGGAAGCTGGACGTCTAGCCGCGTCTTTTGACCGCACATCATCCGGTGCAACTCGTCGTTGACGATCCTGGCTCCAAACGAGAGGAGGTGTCATCGTGGCGACGAAGAAAGCAGCGGCGAAGAAGACGAGTGAGAGCAAGAAGGCTCCCGCAAAGAAGTCGGCGGAGCGAAAATACAGCACTGCGGCGAGTGACAGCGTCGAGCGCGAGATGAAGGCCATGAAGGCAGGCAAGCTGAAGAGCGGCAGTGGACAGAAGGTGACGAACCCGAAGCAGGCCATTGCCATCGGGTTGTCGGAGGCTCGGAAGGCGGGGAAGAAGGTGCCGCCGCCATCTGCAACGTAACGAGCTACTTCTTGTCGGTGCCGGCAGAGACCGCTGGTGTCGAAGCAGCGGGAGCAGGCGCGGCGGCCGGGGTTGCGCTGCTTTCTGAGTTGCCGGAAGACTTACTTTCTGTCGTGGGAGAGGCGGCTGTCTCTGACTTTGCTGCTCCGTCAGGCTTGCTGTCACCAGAGGACGCGGGCTTTGCGTTCCCGTAGCCGTCGGCGTACCAGCCTCCACCCTTGAAGGCGATGGCCGGCGCGGAGAGGACGCGCTTTAGCGCCCCACTGCAGTACGGGCAGGCGGTGATCTCGGGATCGGCGAACTTCTGGATCTTTTCGGTATGCTTATGGCAGGTGGTGCATTCGTATTCGTAGAGCGGCATTAGTACTCGTTTCCAGATTCGTGTCTCTCTGTATCTTAGTCACTTCGGGTCGTCTTGCGCTTTTAGAGCTTTCCGAGTTAGATTAGACGGACGCCGGCGATGGCTTCGACTTTGCGCAGCGCTTCGATAGCGGCGTTGGCAGAGGCGGCGTCCTGAGCGTCGATCTGGACGACCGCGAGGGCCTGGCCTTGGGGGACGCGTTGTGAGCGCGTGGCACTTGGGATAGCGCGGCCCAGGGCAAAGTTGGCGATGTTGAGGGAGTGCTCGCCCAGGATGGTGCCGATGCGGCCAATAACGCCGGGGACGTCGTGGTTGCGGATGGCGACGAGGGTGCCGTTGAGCGGGGCCTCGATGTCGATGCCGTCGTAGGTGAGCAGGCGTGGCGAGGTGCTGTGGAGGACGGTGGCGGAGGCGCTTACATCGCCGTCGCTCGAATGCAGGACAAGCTTGAGGACGGAGCCGGAGCCGCCGGTGACGAACTCCTTTTTGTCTTCCTGGAGGCGGATACCGCGCTCTGCGGCGATGGCGGCGGCGTTGATGCGGTTGACCTCCGATGTGCCTTCGGAAGTGGCGAAGATGCCTGCGATGGCCGCGTTGCGGATCAGGTCGGTCTTACCGGTTGCGAGGCGGCCGGAGTAGGTGATCTGGATGGTTTCAAGATTTCCGGGGGTAGCGTGGGCGAGGAAGCGGCCGAGGCGCTCAGCCATCTCGATGTACGGGGCGGCCTCGAGGTACTCCTCGTGCGAGAGCGAGGGCAGGTTGACGGCGTTTTGGACGACGCCGAGCTTGAGGTAGTCGCGGACCTGCATGGCGAGCTGGATGCCGATGGCCTCCTGGGCCTCGTCGGTGGCTCCGGCGATGTGCGGGGAGAGGATGACGTTGTCGCTCCCGTAAAAGGGCGATTCCTTAAGCGGCTCCTGATGGAAGACATCGAGGGCGGCTCCGGCGACATGGCCGGATTGGATGGCGTCGGCAAGGGCCTGCTCGACGATCAACTCGCCGCGCGCGCAGTTGACGATGCGGACCCCCTTCTTCATGACGGCGAGCGAGGTGGCGTTGATGAGGCCCTCGGTCTGGGTGGTGAGGCCGACGTGCAGGGTGAGGTAGTCGGACGACTCGAAGATCTCATCGATGGGGACGAGGGTCACGTTGTTCTCACGGGCGATGACGGGGGCTACGAAGGGGTCGTAGCCGGTGACCTCCATGCCGAAGCCGGTGGCGCGGCGGGCGACCTCGAGACCGATGCGGCCAAGGCCGACGATGCCGAGCGTTTTGCCGCGCAACTCGGAGCCTTGGAGGGTCTTCTTATCCCACTTGCCGGCGTGCATGGAGGCGTTGGCGCGAGGAATGGAGCGGGCGAGGGCGATCATGAGGCCAAGGGTGAGCTCAGCGACGGCGACGGCGTTTGCGCCGGGGGTGTTCATGACGACGATGCCGCGGTGGGTGGCGGCGGCGGTATCGATGTTGTCGACGCCGACGCCGGCGCGACCGATGAGGCGGAGCCTGGAGGCGGACTCAAGCAATTTTGCGTCGACCTGGACGGCGGAGCGGACGACGAGGGCGTCGGCGTCGGCGAGTTCGGCGGCCAGGCCGCTTCTAATCTGGTCCGAGGTGACGATCTGCCAGCCGGGTTCCTGCTGAAGGACGGCCAGGGTGGCGGGTGAAACTTTTTCAGCGAGGACGATCTTCATGATGTTAGTTTACGATGCTGAGGAAGATGACATGCCCCGGCGCATGGTCTGGTGTTGGTGGCGCGCAAGGGATGTTCTCTCTCGCGGGGCGCACTCTGGAGGGGTCAATGAGGATAAAGGGAGTTGTGCTTTGCGGGGCCATGTTGTGGGTACTCGTCGCGGTAGCGGGCGTTGGGGATTCTGCCTGCGTGGCGCAGCAAGGCGGTGGCCCGCAAGCCAAGCCGGACAGCTATCTGGCCGAGGCGAGCGCGGGCGCGGAGGCGCTGCAAACGTCGTATGTGCCGGGAACGGGGCTTTATCTGACGACGGGATGGTGGAACGCCGCCAACGCGATCACTACGCTGGTGAACTACTCCAAGGTGAGCGGCAGCACGACGTATCTGCCGATCATTGCGAACACCTTCGAGCGGGCGCCGGCTAAGTGGCCCGGCTTTTTGAATAAATACTACGATGACGAGGGATGGTGGGCGCTGGCGTGGATCGACGCGTATGACGTGACGCACGATGCGCGCTATCTTGGCACGGCCGAGTCAATCTTTACGGATATGGCGGCGGCGTGGGATATGGAGACGTGCGGCGGCGGCATCTGGTGGAGCAAGGACCGCAAGTACAAGAATGCGATTGCGAATGAGCTGTTTCTTTCCGTCGCGGCGCATCTGGCCAACCGAGTCGGCGATCCAGCGCGAAAGGCGAGCTATGCCCTATGGGC
>CAXTWP010000094.1:9274-9623 GCA_964247945.1 uncultured Acidobacteriaceae bacterium
CGGGTGCGACGCTGCTGCATCTGGTTGACGACAAGGGCATCCTGCATGACACCTGCGAGCCTCATTGCGGGGAAGATGGGGTGCAGTTCAAGGGTATCTTTGTGCGCAACCTGGCTGACTTGAACGAGGCATTTCCCGACGCGCGCTATGCTGCCTTCACCAAGGCGAACGCGGACAGCATCTGGACGCAAGCACAAGGGGAGAATCATCAGTTCGGCGAGACGTGGTCTGGGCCGTATCGCGCGGGAAGCGGGGCAGGCTCTCAGAGTTCGGCGCTCGATGCGTTGGTGAGCGCGGCCGCGATGTCGTCGCGGTCCGTGGTCGCGAAAGGAGCGGCCGTTGGTGTAAT
>CAXTWP010000095.1:0-9363 GCA_964247945.1 uncultured Acidobacteriaceae bacterium
CCATGGCACCACGCCAAATTGGTGCGTCATGGCTTCTGCCAGCTTCAGGGCCGCGCCGCCGACTAGAAAAGAAATGGTCGTCATCGCCGCGCCGATAGACGTAAAGACTGTCATCGGCAAAGCTCGTTTGTTCTTCGGGAACAGATCTGAGATAAAGGATACGCTGCCGGCATCAACACCGCCTCGCCTATGGCGACGCCGGAGCGGAAGACCACGAGCATTCCAAAGCTGGTGGCAAACGCCGAGGCCACGGTCATGGCACTCCAGAGGGTGCCGCCAGCAATAATGAGGAGTTTCCGATTGTAGCGGTCGATGCCGTTGGCCACAGGCAGACTCATCAACGAGTAGAGGATGGCAAAGCCTGTACCGATCAAAAGGCCAATCTGCGAGTCGCGAAGGTGAAGCGCCAGCGCGACCGGATTTGCGATGATCGCAAGCAACTGCCGGTCCAGCAACGACATGGCGCGCATCAGCGATAACAGGATCACAACGGTCCAGGAACGCCGCGCCGTGCGGTCACCTAGCGCTTGATGCTTCGGGATGACGGGGATTGTGATGTCGTTTGCGGCCATTGGAACTCACCGGAGAGCTGAACATGACGTGGCTTTGGTACCCAAAGTTGCGGCAACGGTTGATCCGCGGCGGTCTGGTACGTTGGCACATGACGATCAAAAGCGGAAGGTCAAGCGGAGGAACTTGCAGGCAAAATCTCCGGGGCCATCGTGGAGACCCGACGGCGGTAGGCGGGCAGACCTGACAATGCGACCACAACCGCAAAAAGGGTCACACCGACAAACGTGAGGGCGAGAGCCTTGCCGATGCCAGTTGGGGTTGGAAAGAGGTGCTGGCTAAGCTGTCCGACAAGGTATGGACCGATGGAGCCGGTCAGAATACCAACCGCAATGATGTTCCCAATGAGCCGCCCGCGCGCGGCTGGAGGCAGCACTTCGCCCATGCTGGAGTACATGGAGACGCCCGGCAGATAGGTAAAGAAGCTGGCAGCAATCAGCAAAGTTACGGCAGCGTAGGCGTTGGATACGAGGACGCCCGCGGTCCCAAGCACAGCGAAGATCAAGCCTCCGGCTACGGCGACGCGAATGGGCGCGTCGGCGTAGCCGCGGCGCTTGAGCGCCTGGATCAAGCTACCGGCAGACAAGCACCCGATCATAGCAGCAATGGCGGCCGGCACTCCGGCGGAGAAGGCGGCGCGAGCCACAGTCCAGCCATGGACCCGGCCAAAAAAGAGCACGATGTAGTTTGCAAGCGTGGCAGAGGGAATCTGACACACGGCCACTCCGCCCATCAGGGCCAGCAGCAGACGGCCGTTTTGTTTAGCGCGGGCCATCCATCCATGCTCAGGGTTCGCGCCCCCTTCCCTCCGATGGCATGGGGCGGGTCGCGAAGCAGGACCGCCGTCGCGAGTACGAGCAGGATGCCCGGAACCGACGCGGCGAGAAAGATGACACGCCAGGACGGCAAGATTCCCAGCGCCGGTAAGGCAACAAGAGGCCGGTGCACCAGAAGATGAAGCAGTGTGCCGACCAGCAGCACGGCAGCGATACCGCCGACAGCCGCCGCGCTCATGTAAAAGGAGAGACGCGCGGGCGGCCCGCGGGCGGAACGGTATCGCTGATGAGCGACATTGCAAGTGGATGCATAAAGGCTTCGCCGACGCCGACCATCGCACGAGCGAGCAGCATCATGTAAAAAGCGCTGACGAGGCCCGTGGAAAAGGTCATCGCGCTCCAGAAGCCGATAGCGCAGATCATGATAAGTTTTCGGCTGAAGCGATCGACCAGAACGCCGCTGCTGAACATGCAGAAGATCGAGTAGGCAACGGCAAACACAGGGCCGACCAAGAAACCCAACTGCGAATCGGTGAAGTGGAGCGAAGCCTGGATAGGTTTCAGCACCATGGAGAAAACGGCACGATCGCCAAAGCTCAGCAGGAAGCCGAGATAACAGAGCAGAACGACGGTTTGGCTATCCGTTGCAAGACGTTTGCTGCTGTGCGGGATCGCGAGAGGTGCGGACGCGGTGCTCATAGATACTCCCTCGGGTACGGAAATAAAGCCTTGGCGGAGATGGGGAAGCGGATGGAAGCAGTATCATCTCTGCTCCGGTTGGAACCGGCTCGCGGTGTAACGTGTTCGGTCGTTCAGCGGGACGACGCCACGGTGTACCCAAGTTGAGAGATCGGCTTTGTCAAACAGGGGTACGGCGGGTGCGGTTGTGCTCCTGGGCCAAATTCATGCGGAAGAAATGGAACAGACTGCGCCAATGGCGTTCGGCGGCCTCGTGGTTATAGCGCGGCGTGTCGGCATTGTCCATCCATGCGCCGCGCCCTCATAAACCTCGCAAATATGATTGACGCCGGCCGAAGTGAGCGCCTGCTCCAACTGTGCGGCCATCTCAGGTGGATAGCTTGGGTCGTCTTCGGCAGCGGCCACATAGACGGACGCTCTCATCGCCGGCGCTAACAGGTGCGGGCTCACCGCCAGGAGGTGACTAGATTCCCTCCGTGAAAGCTGGCGGCGGCAACGATCTGACCTGGGTAAGCGCCGGCGGACGCCAGCGAGAAGGCTCCGCCCATGCAGTATCCGGTTGCGCCGAAGCCCGGTCCCTCGACATCGGGATGACTGGCTAGGCAGGCTATAAAGCTGGCGGTGTCTCTGACTGCCAGCTCTAAATCGGTAGGGTGGCCGATTATCTCCGCAATGGCTTTCCGCACATTGCCTGTGGCAAACACCTTTTCTAGATCGAGCGGCGGATAGGCCCGATCCGGTAGAACAGATCAGGCAGCAGAACGACGTAGCCGCCATCGGCGAGCCGCTGCGCCATGTGGAACAGGGTTGGCCGTATGCCAAAACCATCCATGAACAGGATGACGCCGGGCCATGGACCTCCGTCGGCGGGAGTGAAGACATGCTCCGGACATTTGCAGTCGAGTGTCGAGAGGATGGTGACTTCGTGTTCTATGGAATACCTCAACGTGTCACGCCGTTCCTTCCAAGATGGCTTGAAAGGCGGGGTTGGATTACAGGATTGGGCCGCAAAGCTCACTGCTCCGATAAACTCTGCGGCTGCCGGCAGCGGAGAGAACGGTTCCTAGCCGGACTAATATGTATGTATACATTTTTTCAATTACTATACATATGCTGATTGACAATAATCCAGAGTATCGACACTTGTATATCGACATGGGCACATCTGTTCAGGCAATCTCCTCTCCGCGCTCGAATCTCCCCTCTACGCGAGACGAAAGCAGCTGGTTCACCCTGTTCTGCTCTTCTAGGAGTCATTATGTCAAACGGTTCTTTGCATCATCCGGTCACACGCCAGGCGATCCATGCTGGTCTGCAACTGCTTCTTCCTGTTCATCCGCACAGTACCGCAACGCTTCGCGGCGGAGCAAAAATACGTTACCTGATGCAGCGAACCGGTTCCAGGCTCGATTTTGCGCTGCTGCTGTGGGCGTTGCTTTGCTTGTCTCCGGCCGCCCAGCCAGGGCAGGGAGCTTCGGCGACTGTCTCCGGATTTGTGATTGACCCGTCCGGGGCAAAGATCCCGTCGGCGACCGTTACGTTTGTAAATACTGCAACCGGCGTAAGCGGCGTGGCAATCACAAACGGCGCAGGTTTATATCGGTTGAGCGGCCTGATCCCCGGGCCATATCGCTCCACCGTGAGTGTGCAAGGTTTCAAGACTCTCGTGCGAGACGGTATTGATCTTCATATATAGGATCAGGTTTCACTGGACTACACGCTCGATGTGGGCGCAAGCTCGGAGTCCGTTACGGTGCAGGCGGGCGATTCTCTCCTCGAGACGCAGACGCCGACCATCAGCCAGGTGATTGAGGGGCGGCAGGTGCAGGACACACCGCTGAACGGCCGCAACGCCATGAACCTGATCGCCCTTACGCCTGGACTCGTGGCGCAGGGAGCCTCGGGAGGCGCTCCCTCGGCCAACAATGTTTCGAATGGTGCCTTCAGCAACGCCGTGGGCTATGGCAACTACTCGATCTCCGGCAGTCTGGCAAGCGTTGGCTCGGTTTACATCGATGGAGCCCCTGTCAATCTGTTGATCGGACATGAGGTCGGGTACATCATCACACAAGACGCCGTGCAGGAGTTTCGCGTGCAGTCGAGTGTCGTTAATCCGCAGTACGGTGCTTCGGCGGCGGTGTCGTTTCATTCGCCTCGAAATCCGAAACCAGCAAGCTGCATGGAACCATCTACGAGTACCTGCGCAATAACATCTTCAACGCAAATACCTTCTTCAACAACCAGACGATCGTCAATGGAGCTCCGGTCCCGCGACCCAAGTTCACGCAAAACCAGTTTGGCGCTACCGCCGGTAGACCAGTACCGTATGCCAAAGCATTCTTCTTCGTCTCTTACGAAGGGTACCGGCTGGCGCAGGGTGTGCCCAACCTCGGGCGCGTGCACACTCCGGCCGAACTGAGCGGCGACTTCCGGGCTGATGGCCCGGTATATGACCCCGCGTCCAGTGTTGCCGCCGGGGGTGTGACCACGGAGCGGCAGATATCCTGCAACGGCGTCCTGAACGTGATCTGTCCCAACAGCGTCAACGCAGCCAACGGAACGGGTAGCTTCATCGACCCCGCTTCGGATGTCATGGGCAATGTGCTGCACTACTTTCCCACGCCGAACACATCAGCCGGGCCGGGAATCAACTTCTCGCAGAACGGCAGTGCCGGCGCGACTAGCAGCCAATATGACCTGCGCGTCGACCAAAACATCGGGTCGAAGCAAAAGATCTTCGCCCGGTACAGTCGGCTCGACCGGTCACAGCCAGGCACCCAATTTCTTAGCAATCCTATTGGCCCGACTGCCGCCGCCGCGCAGGGATCCACGGTCCAGCAGTACATTGCCGGCGACACCATTCTGATCAATTCCACCTCCGTGCTCGACATACGGGCGTCGTATCTGCGTTTCTTCGCCTACGATCAACCCGTCGCGTCCTCGGTCAACCTTGCGTGGTTTGATGGCAATGCGAACGGCGGCACGGGGCACTTCTGGAACACGGTGGGCCCACAACTCGGTGCCCAGACGTTTCCAGACGTTTCCATCACGGGGAACATTCCGCAGCCCTTCAACCTGCTCAACTTCGTGGTTCGGCAGCCGCTCAATAACTATGTGCTTTCGGCGACGTATTCCAAAGGTGATCGGAAGGCATTCGCTTAGCTTCGGCGGGGAAGCTCGCCAGCAGGAGTCCTACTTCGGCGCTTATCCGCAACCGTCAGGATCGTTCAGCTTCGCGGGAACGGCAACCTCCTGTCTTCCCTCCGCCGTGAAAGTGTGTGCCGGTACCGCCGCATTGGCTCCTGGAGCGGGCGCGACGCCGATCGCGGACTTCGTCATCGGTACGATCACCGCCGCACCCGCGGGTTTTGAATCGCTTAAGACTCCCAGCGTTATCAATCATCTTGGGGGAGTGTTCGCCAACGATATCTTTCAGGTTACGCCCCGGGTCACTCTCACCGCGGGTCTGCGTTACGAGCTGCCCGGAGGGTTCCTCGAAAAGCACGACAGCAATGCCGTGCTGCTGCCGCAGCTCGCAAATCCACTGGTGCTCGTGAACAGCTCGGCCTATCCGAGCCGCAGTGACCTCAAAAGCCACCACACGCTCTTCTCTCCCCGGATCGGCGTCTCCTTTTCACCACAGACTGGAACCACGGTTCGGGCTGGATACAGCTACGCCTTTTATCCCAGCGATACGGTTGTGATTGCGAACCCTGAAGGCTCTACCGTCAACCAGGCCACGACCTTTATCGCGCCGGGTACCAAGCTGAGTAATCCGTTGGCGAGGTCGGTTGCCGGACCCACTACCATCCTGCTGCCGTTGGGGCGCGGCTATGCCGGTAATCCGACCTACTACAACGGCCAGACGATTCAGGGCCGCAATCCCAACCGATCGTTTCCCTACCTTCAGCAATGGAATGCAAGCGTGCAGCAGTCCTTTACGCCGAGCACTGTAGTCCAGCTGGCATATCTTGGGGCTCGAGGCGATCACATTCCCATCAACCAGACGTTGAATCTAAATCAGATTCCCGATCAATATGATGGTGCGCCGAGCCAGGCACTGCGTCCTTACCCGCAGTACCAGAACGTAAACGAGGTATCGCCTTACCTTGGCAACACCTACTATGACTCGCTACAAACGACGATCACCAAGCGGTTCCCCGCGGGAGGGACGATTCTGGCGAACTATAGCTGGTCGAAGTTTCTGAGCAATGCCGAATCCTCGACCGCGGCCGTGGAAAGCCATCCGCTGGGCGTCGTCCAGGACAACACAAATCTGCGCGCTGAGAAGTCATACCTGAGCTTCGACGTGCCGCACCGGCTGGTCGTCAGCTACATCCTCGACCTGCCGGTGGGCAGAGGAAAGATGTATCTCTCCAAACAGGGCGCGTTGACCGAAAGCGTCATCTCCGGCTGGAACGCGACCGGGATCAACTCCTTCCAGAGTGGTTTTCCCACCGCCATCACTGCCACCGCCAACATCCTGGCGACCACTTACGGCGCGGGAACCATCCGTCCGAACGTCGTTCCGGGTTGCAACAAGGTTCTGGGCGGATCGACCACGGCGAGAGTGCGCGCAGGCCAGCCCGTGTTGAACGCAGCTTGTTTCAGAGCCCCCGCCGCTTTTGGCAATGAGCCGCGCACGGATGGTCAGGCCCGGACGCAGGGACTGGATAACTGGGACTTCTCCATCGGCAAAACCACTCCTCTTACAGAGAGCGTGAATCTGGTCTTTCGCGCGGAGGCCTTCAACCTGCTCAACAACGTGCAATTCGGCGATCCCAACCTGAGTTCCGCGAGCGCGCTCTTTGGCGTTATCACCACCCAGGCTAACTCACCGCGGCTGCTCCAGTTCTCACTGCGGCTGAACTACTAAAGCAGATCTGTTGCAGACGCTTTCGACACGTACCCCCGGATATAATTAAAAGTGTATAGACTTTTGAGAAAAGTATTGACACTTATTCTCAAAGAAGAGTAAAGTCTACGGAAATTCAGTATCCCTCATGGAGGGGGACACACCATGACGACGCATTCGCTTCTTGAAGTTCCAGCAAAGTGCAAAACGGCCAATGAGATCATCGACGCGCTTGAGGTTGCTTTACCGCGTTTACAGACTCTCAGCCTGGAAGAAGAGCGCGCGGGCCGCCTAAGCGACGAGACCGTGGCATGTCTGGCGCAGGCTGGGGTCTTCGACGTGAGCATTCCCGTGGAGTACGGCGGGTCGGCGCTTCCCACTTTGGATCAACTGCGGGTATACGCCGCAGCGGCAAAGATTGCCGGCTCGACCGGTTGGGTGAGCTGGGTGACGACGACGCACGTCCGGTGGATCGCCATGTTCTCGCAACAGGCGCGCGACGAGGTGTACGGCATTGACTGGCGTGGTCCGCGGGTGTCTGGAGTCATCAGCGCCACCGGTCCGGGCAAGGCGCGCCCCGTCGAAGGCGGCTACATGGTACAGGGCAAATGGCCGTTTTGCAGCGGATGCAGGCATACAGCCTGGTCGATCCTGGGTGCCGTGAGCGAGGGCTCGTTGGGTAAGCGAGAGATCGTTCTGAACCTGGTTCCGACCGATGAGCTTGAGATACTGAACGACTGGACGGTCTCTGGGATGAAGGCTAGCGGAAGCAACACGGTTCAGCTCACCCAGGAGCTCTTCGTACCCAAGTACCGTACAATCAGCCTAGTCGACGCCTTTACGGGCCGATGGGCTTCTGAACCGCTTCCCGATGCTCTTTACAAGAACAACTTCGTCACCTATACGTCCGCGCTGTCCGGAGCGACGCCTCTCGGCATGGCGAAGGGCGCCCTAGATTACTACATGGCGCGCATCAACAAGCGCGCTATCACGGCCACGGACTACAAGGTGCAGGCGGATGCACCCGTGACGCACTTCCAGCTGGTCGAAGCGATGGCGCGCATCGAGTCAGCCGAGATGATCTTGAGCGCGAACGCAGCCGAGATCGACAGACAGGCCATCAACGAGGAGTCCTTCGATGAAGTCTTTCTGGCAAAGGTGCGCTTTGATGTCGCCCGATCAACCCGTGCGTGCGCGGAGGCGATCGACATTCTGCACCGGGGCAGCGGTGCCTCCACTATTCACGAAAACAACCCGATGCAACGCTACGCCCGCGACTCAAGAGTGGCCACTGTACATGGGCAGTTTAATTACGAGACGTGCGCGGAGGACTATGGCCGCATGTTGTGCGGCAAACCGGCCTTCGGCAACTTCCTTGCCGTAAAAAAAGGCGTTGTCTAGTCTGGTCTCGGGTTCCGTGCCCGTCACTCGCGGAGCATGGGCGGGAGGAGATGCGTGATGGTCACCGGTTCCTCGAAGCGCAGAATTGATGTGCACGCGCACTACCTTCCGCTGCGCTATATGGACATGCTGCGCGCTGCGGGGATGACCCTTCAGTCCGTCACACCCGCCTGATCTTCTCAGCCAACTGATCGCTGGACAGGATGAAGCGGGCATCGCCGTCCAGATCCTGAGTACAGGGCCGCATAGCCCCTATTTTGAAGACGAAGCGGCAGCGTATGCCTGCGCTGTCGAGATCAACGACAGCTATCATCAGGCGGTCGCGTGCTCGGGGGGCAGGCTGGCGGCGTTCGGGAGCATGCCTCTGCCTCATGTCGCTCTGGCTACGGAAGAGGCCTGGCGCTGTCTTGACGAGCTCGGTTTCGCGGGGATTCATCTCGGCTGCTCAATCTTGGGACGAACGCTTGACGATCCTCGCTTTGAAACCTTCTGGGAGCAACTCAACTTCCGGGCAGCGATCATCGTTGTTCACCCGGGGGGCGTTCTTCTGGGCACCGAGCCGGGCCTGGCGGGGATGAGTGATCCGCTGCTGGCGGTTACGATTGGCAGCGCCGCGGAACTGGCCAGCACAACGTTCCGCTTGATCGGGCTTCGTACCCGCTTTCCGCGCATCCGCTTCATCCTCGGACTCTTGGCGGCATGCTGCCTTTTCTGTTTGAGCGCATCCACCACTTCGCGCCAATGCTCGGGAAAGATATAGTTGGGAAATACTCAAACAGACCTCTTCGTGACGAGCTGCGCGAGTTCTACTACGACACGACGCTCGATGACGAAGTTCAAGTCTTGAAAAAGGCCCGGGACGTCTATAGGTGTGATCGGCTGATCTTTGGCAGCGATGCTCAGGCCAAAGCCCCTGCCAGAAACTTAGCTTTCCTTCAGAGCGCCGCGTTATCGGATGCTGAGATGAACATGATTCTTTCCGAGACGGCAGCAGAACTTTCTCACGAGCATCTGCCTTCGAGAGCGTCTTGACCAAGGATCACGGCGTGACCGGCGCAGAGA
>CAXTWP010000096.1:0-6024 GCA_964247945.1 uncultured Acidobacteriaceae bacterium
CCCTGGTCCAATCAATCGGGTGCCTCACGTCCCGCTTCTGGCACGTGGGATTCAGAACCGATCTCCGAGCCCGAACTAGCCGCCATCGCCGCCGAGTCCAGCCAGGCCGAACGCCGCGCCGACGACGCCGAGCGCGAGCTGATGGAGTGGAAGAAGATCAAGTTCATGCAGGACCGTGTCGGCGAGGACTTCCATGGCATCATCCTCTCCGTCACAAAGTACGGCTTCTTCGTCGAGCTCGACGAGCTCTTCATCGAAGGCCTCGTCCCCCTCGCCGGCCTTGATCAGTTTGGAGGAGAAGACCGGTTCTTCTTCCGCGACACAGACCGCCAGATCGTCGGCTCCCACTCCGGCGCGGTCTTCAAGATCGGGATGCGTGTTCACGTCCTGCTCGATCGCATCGACCGCCAGCAGCGGCGGTTGCAGTTTGCGCTGATTCCCGATGATAGTGCGACTGCTGCGCCGAAGCCTCGCCGCTCGAAGACCGCCGCCACCCCGGATGGCCAGCGGCCGCACTCCAGCCCCAGGCGCACCGGCAAGAAGAAGGCCCGCCTCCGCAACGCCAAGGCCAAAGGCAAGCGGAAGTAGCTGCTCGCCGCATTACAATCGAGGTACAAGAGGGAGAACAAGACCGATGCCGCACATGGTTTTCTGTACTAAACACAAAGCCGAGATGGAAGGGCTGGACGAGCCGCCCTTCGACTCCGACTTCGGCAACAAGATCTACAGGAATGTCTCGAAAAAGGCTTGGGGCGAGTGGGTAGAACGCCAGAAAATGCTTCTGAATGAGTATCGCCTCCAGCCCTGGACGCGCGAGGCCCAGGAGTTCCTGGTCGAACAGATGAACGGCTTCTTCTTCGGCGAGGGCGAAGGTGGCGCGTTGCCGAAGGAGTTTGTCGCCCCTTCGCGCTGAAGGGCCGCCCGGCCGCTGGTGTACACTGAAGGCGTAGGATACCCTGCCGTCGACCCCGATCGGGGTGGCGCGCGAACGGAGTCGGGACGTGGCTCAGCCTGGTAGAGCGCACCCTTGGGGTGGGTGAGGTCGCTAGTTCGAATCTAGTCGTCCCGACCATTTCTTCTTAAGTTGCCTCGTCCATCACCCGCACGATCGTGTAGCTGTCCGCGAGTACACTGCCGTCGATCGTGAGGTTGGAGGGCGCGTAGCTCAACGCATATTGCACGCGCAAGGCGACACTGTCGGCAATATGAGCGTCCGCGGCGATCGGCCGAGCCAGCGGAGTGCCAAAGGGTGTCTTGGACCACGAATCGGTGTAGGCATCAAGCGCATACTCTTCCGGCAGCTTACCGTAGCTCGCGGCTGCTTCCGGGGAGAAGGCCAGTCCCAGCGACTGTGCCTTCGCCACCATCCAGCTGAGCGGTATGTCGCAGAGGCGCGTAACCCCGTCGACGCCTCCAGCCTGGGATGTACCGCCGCCCACATCGCCGTGGCAGCCGGTAAACCAAACCTGCTCGATGGTCTGGCCGGGAGCGGGCGGAGAGGTCCAGAGCGTGGCCGGGAACTGCCTGCGGTGTTCGTCAATGGCGAGACATTGGCACGTGGGCAATTTTCGTATAGCCTTCAATGATCTTTTGCAGCAGCCCTTCGCCGATGGCTCCGCCGACCAGCTTCTCGAACGCCCCGCCACCCGTGCCGACCCCATCGTCATAGAACGTGACTTGGTCGGACGTGACCGTGAGGGCCTTGTAAAGCAGGTAGACGTTGGTGTTGTTCCGTGGTGTCTGCCAGGTGCCGTCGCAGCAGAAAACAATCCGCTTTCCCATTGGACTCTCTTTCCGAGACTCTTTTGAAGAGCACCTTTGTACCACGCTTGAGAAAGCGTTGCAGGTAAAATAGGTGCCCAGCCGTGTCGACAATTAACGTTGACAAAGCCCACAGTCCCATTTCAGATTGCCTGCATGTCCAGTAAGCCCCATGGTTCGCATGTCAGCCGTTCCGGACATGCCCGCCGGTTATGCCTAGGCGTCTTCGGCGTATCGCTCTGCTTCGCCTCAAATGGATGTCTCTCCTCGCTGAACAGGCACGGCCTGGCTGTCGCGGCGGCGACCGCACCCGTAATCGACCAGGCCGACGCCGCGTATCACGGAGCGCAGCGGCTGCACGATCTTAAGGTGGACTATGCCGCCGTGGATCTGTTTGAGAAGACGCACGGCGTCGACAAAGCTGCGATCACCGAGTTTCCCAGCGAGCAGGCCATCCAGGTCCGTATGACGGTCCTCGAAGCCTTTAAATGTTATGTGGACACGCTGGTCGAGCTTACCAATGGCGTTTCTTCGCCCCAATTAGAGGCTGCGGCAAAGTCGGTGGGATCGAGCTTGACCGCGGTCGGCAACACGCTCGCCCCCAACCTCGAAGACCTGCTGCACCTAGCACCGCCTACCGTGACAAATACAACAACCTACACGACGAACGGTGTCAGCACGACGACTTCTGCCACGGTCGCGACGCCGCTGATTGCCCCAAGCGGCCAGAATGCGACCAGCACCGCCGTGTTGGCTTTGGGCCAGTTTCTGGTCAACCGCAAGGTAAAGAAAGAGTTGCCGGCAGAGATTAAGAAAATGGATCCCGTGCTCCAGGCGCTTTGTAAGGTGCTCGAAGACGACATCGACATTCTGCAGAAGCAGGAGCAGCGCGACTTCGACGCCATCGCCGACAGCCAGACGCTGTTTCTCCAGTCTCCGGCGGGAACGAAGCTCGACGAGCAACAACGGCGCACCCAGATTGCGATGCTGCCTGAGATCATCCGCAAGCAGCGGCAGACGGAAGAACAGTTGGCGCGACTGCGAGTCTCGGTCGAACATCTCTATCTGACTCACCATGCGATGGCCGCCGACGCGCGGGACAACAATCCAAGCTCACTCAAGGCCAAGCTCGGCGATCTTGCCGCCGCCGGAAACGATCTCGGCAAGTTCTATTCATCCTTACCCACGAAATAGGAAAGAGCCATGACGCCACCGCCAATTGCGCCTCCGTCCACAGCCGTCACCATTCCGCTCGCCCCGGCGATGCGCACAGCCTACGAAGAGCTTTCGACTAGCTACCAAGCCGCCTTCGACGCCAACCCGGACTATGCCTTCCGTGTAGAACTGCGCGACTGGAAGACCGATGTCGACAACATCCTCGAGAAAGACGCAATGTACCGGCTCAACGCCAATACGGCGCTGCTTGAGGCGCTTCTCAAGCAGATTAACGGGACAAACACCGACCTGGTAAAGATCAAGGCGGAGATCGCCGCCATAGCGGGAGACTTCGCCAAGGTAGGCATCGTCATGGCAGCCATTGACAAAGTTCTCACTCTGCTGCCCGCGTAGGCGGTTAGAGGTTGAACAGTTCCCGCAACCGCTTGGTCTGGGAACGGCTGACCGGAATCTCGGTCTGTTTGCGATCGTCCATGCGCACCTGATAGCTGGAGTTGAACCACGGCACAACCTCGCGGATATGCTGCAGGTTCACCACAAACGAGCGATGCGCGCGCCAGAAGATCTCGGGATTGAGCTGCTCCATCAGCTCCTCCAGCGTCCGGCAGTTCGACTGCCCCTCCACGCTGGCCGTCATCACATGGATCGTGCCCTCATCGATGGACGCAAAGCAGATATCCCGCTGATCTACGAGCAGGAGCCGGTTCTGCGCTCGCACAACGATCTTTCCGGGTCTACCGGCGGTCGACGCTTTTGCGGGCTGTTCCTGCATCAAGCGGAGCAGCGCGTCGAGCTTCGCGTCACTTGCCGACTCAGAGGGTACGCCGAGCCGGGCGGCGGCTTTCTCCATCGTCTTTGCCACGCGCTTCCGATCGAACGGTTTCAGCAGGTAATCGGCCGCGTTGACTTCAAATGCCCGTACCGCATACTGATCGTAAGCTGTGGCGAAGACGATCTGCGGCAAAGGTATCTTGTCGGCGATCAGCTTCTTGAGAACGGCAAAGCCGTCCAGTCCGGGCATCTGCACATCAAGAAAGACCACGTCAGGCCGGTGTTGCCGGATAAGGTCAACTGCTTCTATCCCATTGGTTCCCTGAGCAAGCAGATCGACCCCACCGATCTCCTCAAGAAGGTACTGGAGTTCCTGGCGCGCCAGCGGTTCGTCGTCGATGATGAGCGCGGAGAGTGCCATCTAAGCCCATGCTAGAGTGAAGTCGCAACTGGTGTAGAGGGCATTGTTTATTGTTTGTCTTTCCCGAAGGGAATCTGCTTTTCAGCCTTGACACCATCAGGCAAACTGCTCTAGTCGCTGTAGGCGCGCAAACGCGCGGGGGAGTGGTCTTCCGCCAGGTCATGCCCGCATTGGGTGCAGTACACGTCCGTGATCTGCACGCCGCGAAAACACCTCCCACAAACCGGGGCCATCTGGAACTGACACTGCGCGCAGAAATGGTTTACCGAAGCCATCTCGGTCGAGCAATGCGGGCAGCGACAAAGAATGGGCCGGCGAAGCAGAAAATAAACAACCCCGCCGATGCCGCCGGGCATCAGGATCACAATCAGCAGCCAGATCCCGACCGGCATATTGCGGCGCTTCACATCGCGGCTCACATAACCGACAAGCAGGACATAACTTGCGACCGCCGTACCCATGGAGTACCCCATGAGCAGGCGCATGGGCAGCATCTCCGGCTTATGATGCGGGAGGATGCCGTGGACCAGGTACTGCGTCGCCGCAAAGAAGAGAACCGCCAATATGATGGACCATTGGGGAATGATCGACAACTCCTCATCACCGTTGTTCCTGGTATCGCGCGACTGGCTGCTATCGGAGTTCAAAAGTCGATTCATTGCGCCGCCTCGGCATCCGCATGGTCGCGGCCCCGGCGAAACCATACCATAGCAACCAGGCCGGCCGATACGGGCAAAAACCACAGCAGCAGCAGAAAGAAATGGTGGATCGAGGATGGCAACTCCGAGGAGACGAGATCGTACTGATCGAGCAACATCCACACCGCGAACACAAGTGTCAGCATCAGGGTCGAGCAGAGCAGCATGGGCAAAAGAAGGCCGCGCATCGTTGTGCGGCTCGCCTGGATCTCCTGCGCCCGTTGCCGCACAATGCGATGGGTACGGTTCACCGCATTGGCGCGGGCGGTGACACGGAATGAGGAAACCGTCGCGGCAGATCGAGGCGACGCGCCCTGGTCCTTCAAAATTTCGCCGCTCTTTGCACTCATCGACTATCCCCGGCGCTGGGACGAACGACGCGGAGCCGTTCCATCTCCGGCTTCAAGGCCGCCAGACCTCGGTAAAGCCGAGACTTGACCGTAGAAAGAGGAGCGCGAGTCACCCCCGCAATCTCTTCGAGCGAGAGTTCCTCATGAAAACGTAAAACAAGGACCTCCCGATAGTTCGGCTCCAGCCTAAGCAGTACCTCGGCAACCTCTGCTGAGTTCTCGCGCGACTGAAATCGATCGAACGGCGAAGGCTCGTCGACGGCGATTTGGAAAGGCCGGTCATCGCTGTCTGCGTCGCTCATCTCGTCCAGACTCGCCATCGTGCGCTTGCGCGAAAGGTCGATCACCAGGTTGCGCGCAATGGTAAAAAGCCATGTGTCGAAACGGGCCTTGCCGTTGTACTGGGCCCCACGGAGCAGTACGCGCATCCAGGTCTCCTGGAACAGGTCCTCCGCGACCTCGCGCTTGCCGGTAAGGAAAAGAAGATAACGCAGCAGGCGGTGCTGGTACAGCTCAATCAGGTAGTCCAGAGTATCGGGATCCTGGCGCTTCAGTCCGCGCGCGATACTCTCATTCTCTCCTTGGGAGAGAGCGGCCACCGCCGGAAATGCGACTGCGCGCGCGTACATACCCCTATCATACGATTCAAGCTGAAAAAAAGACGCTACAGGCAGCAATTACGCGGCGAGTGCGTCGTTTACATCTCGCACCAGGTTGCGAAGATAGCTGCGGCGGTTCAGCAGCGACACCATCGCCGCCTTTGCCATCTCCTTTGCCGTACCATCCTGTGCATCCTCCGCTGCGTCCCACTGCGCCCATAACGCTTCAAGCGACACCTGCGTCTCCG
>CAXTWP010000096.1:6034-9348 GCA_964247945.1 uncultured Acidobacteriaceae bacterium
CATCTTTGCGTCGAAGGTCTGCTTCGCGGCGAGCAGGTCCCGGCGAAGCTGCGGGTCGTCTTCGCCCATCTGCTTCGCCATTCGCATCTCTTCAAGCTGCATGTTCAACTCGAACGCTTCTTCGAGGAGGTCTGGCGGAACGATCTGCTTCTTCGCCGTGCCGGATGCGCGGGCGGCCTCGGCCGCCGCCTTTGATTGCTCCTCCAACTCAACGCCTTCCAGCGTAAGCAGATACTGTGTGCGCAGAATCGGGTCCTTCAGCGTCCGGTAGGCGTCGTTCAGCAGGGACGACTGTGCGAGAGCCGCCTCTTGTTCCATCAAAGGCTTCGAGGCAAAGCGATCAGGATGGAGCTTGCGGCTGAGGATGTAAAAATGCTTTTCAAGAGCGGAAACATCGAGCACAAGCTTGCGCGAAAGGGCGAAGAAGGTGAAGAAGTCTTTGTTCATATCTTAACTCCGCCATAATCAACGTGCGCGCGAGTGCGAGGCAAAGAAGAGAGCCGTTGCTGAAAATGATAGAGGCGCGAATCAAGAACGTCATCGGAGTCTACAAGTGTGAACCACCGTTGGCGCTGCACCAATCTCGTCGATCCTGAAGTAGTAGGCACAGATACATTTGTTCGAAGGGTCACGACGCGCCTCGCTCCCGCCTCCCTTGTGATTCGTGTCTGGAGTTCAAGCAACTGAGCCATGTGCGTGTTATTGCGATGTGGAAATGAAATCAGGACAATAGTGCGTTTAGAATCGCGCAATGCATGGATTTCGGCTAAGGTGGCGTGCTTTCTGGTAGCTCTGCCAAGACCATTGTCTGGGTCTAAAAAGACGAGATCACAACCGTCGAGGGCAATACGTTTGCTCTCCAACCAAGCCGACCTATAGCTCAAAGCGGGAAGAGGTTCTGCGTGGAACTGAGTTCCTTGCGGCCAGAATCTGCACTGTTGCAAGGCCTTTATTTCACGCACGGGCAAATTTGCTAAGTCGAGATGAACACTAGGATCAAAACTAGACCAATGCGCTTCGTTGACCCATTCCCTGTGCCGCCCGTCATGCTTGTTGTCGTCGCCGACAGCGTAGTACCAGGCGACGCCCAAACGGCGGTCCTCTCCGGCCAACGCGCGCAGTAAGGAAAATTTTATGAGGTCGGTAATATCGCCCGCATACTGGTCGCGCATTAGGTTGAGAAGCTGGACCCGCACCCGCAGCTCTTCGTCGAGTGCGGGTTGATGAAGTTGAAGGCCTGCCGCATTAACGTCTCTTCGTAGTCGAGCACCATGCCGTGCAGGTAGATGAAGCTCTTAGGGTCGACGAAGATGCGGATGGGCGGCGCGTCCGCGACGGCGGGATCCAGGTGCGTCTGGGTGAAGGCGTAGACGCGGTCGCGGTCGCGGGGCTGGGTGTCGAAACGGATGTTGTAGGAAAGGCCCGAGCAGCCGCCGCCCTGGATGCCGACGCGCAGGCCGCCTTGGTCGGGAGTGATGTTCTCCTTGGCCATGGCGATGCGAATGCGCTTCAAAGCGCGCTTCGTAACTTGAATACCTTTTTGTTCAGGCGGTTGACCATCGGCGTCGAGCACGATCTGCCCGGCTAGCGGATCGATCGGTAGGGGAGCCGATGCCCCGGGTGCGGGTGCGCCGATTTGGGCAAAGGTAGCCATAGGGTTGGGTGTAAGCATAAGCGCGGCAAGCAATCACTCGCCGCGCTTCAAGGGTGTAGCTTGGAGCTTAGTGCGCGCCGACCGCGACCTGCTCCGTCTCGGCCACGTTGTTCTTCTTTTTCCAGTCGCCGATGGCGGCCCGAATCGCGTCTTCCGCCAGCACTGAGCAGTGGATCTTGACCGGGGGAAGCGCCAACTCCTTGACAATGTCGGTGTTCGAGATGGTGAGGGCTTCGGCGATGGTCTTGCCCTTCACCCACTCAGTTGCCAGCGAACTGGAGGCGATGGCCGAGCCGCAGCCAAAGGTCTTGAACTTCGCATCCTCGATGACCTGCGTCTCGGGATTGACGCGAATCTGAAGCCGCATCACGTCGCCGCACTCCGGCGCGCCGACCAGGCCAGTGCCGACTGCCTCGGAGCTCTTGTCCATCGAACCCACGTTGCGGGGGTTCTCGTAATGGTCCACTACCTTATCGCTGTATGCCATGTCTGTATCCTCACTTGATTGGATGGTACTCCGGTGCGGTTCGGTGCGCCGGTAATGCCTTAGCTGCGCTTATCAATCGCGTCCACGCGCGCTTCTAGTTTGCCGGTTAAGTGATAGAACTGGCGGAGGTCGGCGTCGATGCGGCCAAGATGGTCGTCCATCTTGTTGAGGCGATCTTCCATTCTGTTGAATCTAGCGATCATCTCTGCCCTCAGCTCCTTCGTGTCGGCTCGGTTGAACAAAATCCCGGCAAGTATGGCGACGAGGGGAATGCCTACAACGACCACATCATGCATAAACTTTACCCTATCGATCACGCGGGCGAAGCCGCCGGACTTGAGTGGTCAGTCTTGTACGCAGGAGCTGGCCTGCGTACACTCCCAAAAGACGCCTAAGGCAATACAGATCCCCTGCCCTCATCGCTTAGCTCCGTTGTAAATCTTATAGCTAGTGGGCCGCCCACTCGATCTTCGTCAGATCGATGCCTTCCTTCACCATCTCATACAGCGGCGAAAGCTCACGCAGCTTCAGCACGACATCGATTACCTTGTCCGAGACGTAATCGACTTCAGCCTTGGTGTTGAAGCGGCCCAGGCCGAAGCGGATGGAGCTGTGCGCCACATCGTCGCCCAAGCCCAACGCCTTCAACACGTAGCTTGGCTCCAAAGTGGCTGAGGTGCAGGCTGAGCCGGACGAGACGGCGATGTCGTTGATGCCCATCAGCAGCGATTCGCCTTCGACGTAGACAAAGCTCATGTTCAGGTTGCCGGGCAAGTGATGGTCCATGTTGCCGTTGACGTGGACATAGTCGAGCGCGTTCTCGAACTTGGCCTTCATGTAGTCGCGCAGGCCCTTCAACCGCTCGGCTTCGGCCGCCATCTCCTGGCCGGCGATCTCGCAGGCCTTGCCCAGGCCGACGATGCCGGGGACGTTCAATGTGCCCGAACGCATCCCTCGCTCATGGCCACCGCCGTCGATCTGCGCCTGGATCTGCACGCGAGGATTGCGGCGGCGAACGTACAGCGCGCCCACACCCTTCGGCCCATAGATCTTGTGCGCCGTCAGCGAGAGGACGTCGATCTGGTCCTTCTGCACGTCTACGGGGATCTTGCCGACCGCCTGCACACCGTCCGTGTGGAAGAGGATGCCCCTCTCGTGGCAGAGCTTGCCGAT
>CAXTWP010000097.1:0-8605 GCA_964247945.1 uncultured Acidobacteriaceae bacterium
GATCGGGATGTGGAAGGCGTTCGAGGAGATGGAACAGCTTGGATGGGTGTCGGGCAAGCGGCCCAAGATGTATGCGTTGCAGGCGAGCGGGTGCGCTCCGGTGGCGCGGGCTTACGACGAGGGCAAGGCGGCGAGCGAGTTCTTCCAGGGGGCGGAGACGTTCGCGGCGGGGCTGCGTGTGCCAAAGCCGTATGGCGACGCGATTATCCTCGGCATCGTGCGGCAGTCGGGCGGGCGGGTAATGTCGTTTTCGGACGAGACGATCCTGGCGAGCATTCTGGATTGGGCGCGGGAGGAAGGGATCTTCTTATCGCCGGAGGGCGCGGCGGCTACGGCGGCTTACGACGCGCGGCTGGCATCGGGCGAGTTGAAGCCGACGGATAAGGTGGTGCTCTTCAACACCGGCGCGGGATTGAAGTACGTGGACACGGTGGCGGAAGCGATGCACTTGCGCCGGCCTGGAACGCTGCCGGTCTCGATGAAGGTAGGCGGGATCATCACGCCTGTAGCCCGCTAGACTTGGTACATGGATCTCCGTGCCCGAACCGTCTCCGTTCTCACCAGGCTTCACTGGGCCCGCGGGGTGCGTGCCGGCGTGGCGGTATCGGTGGCGATGATGGTGTGCCATCTGCTGGGCCGGCCTATGGGGTGGGCGGCGCTCGGTGGCTTTGAGACGATCCTGGTAGACAACGGCGGTCCGTACCGGTCGCGACTGAAGACGATGGGAACGCTGATGGCGGGCGGCGCGGTCGCCTGTGTGGTGGCCTCGCTGACGGTAACGCCTACATGGCTCGCCTGTCTGGCCGCCGCGTTGTTCTGCTTCGCGGCAACGTTTGCGCGGGTGCTGGCGCAGCCCATAGCCTCGACCAGCGTCATTATTCTGGTGATTTACTTTGCGGACGTAGGGGCGGCCGACCATACGGTGGCGGGCACGCTACGCAATGCGCTTGAGTTTGTGCTGGGCGGGGCTTGGGCCGCGGCGCTGAGCTTAGTCCTGTGGCCGCTCGACCCTTTTCGTCCGGCCCGGCTTGCGGTGGTGGGCTGCTACACGCGGCTGGCGGAGTTTACGGCGGGGCTCTATGAGACGCCGCCCCACAGCGAAGCGCGCGAGGCGATGCGGCTGCGGACGCACGGCTTCCAGCGGGGGATGCGGCTGAATATGGAGGAGGCGCGAACGGCGCTGGGCGCTACGGCGGCCCGCTCGGCGAGCCGCACGGTGCGGGCGCGCAACCTGACGGTGCTGCTCGAGACCGCGGACCTGCTCTTTGCGGAGACGCTACGATGGACGGAGTTGATCGAACGGGCGGAGGATGCGGCCTCACGGGAGGCGATGGCCGAAGCCCTCCGCTGGCTCGGCGGGGCAGAGCGCGCGGTGGCGGCGGGACTGGCGCACAGGCCAAGTGATGGCGGGGTGTCGTTTGCGCCCGAGGGGTCCTACTCCCTCCAGTATGTGCGCGGACGCGCGGCCATGGCGACAAAGATGCGCGGCTCTCCGAGTGCCTTCCTTGCACACCTGGGAGCGGACGAGCAGGACGCGCTGCAGAATGTCGAGATCGCGTTTGAAGCGGTGCGCGCGGTATGGACAGGGCTGGAGGCGCGCGGCGCGTTTCTGCTCGGCGAGCGCGCGCAGGCACAGCCGGAGAGCCCGCGCTGGGTGGAGGTGGCGCAGGCGAACTGGACGCGCGAGTCGGTCATGATGCGCCACGCCCTCCGCATCGCGATCGTCGCCGGTGTTGACGTCCTTCTTATGCGTGTGGTCCACGTAAGCCATGGATCATGGCTGGCGATGACGTCGATCATCGTGCTGCAGCCATATGGGTCGGGGACGATGCGAAAGACGGCGCAGCGCGTGGGCGGCACCATCGCCGGAGGCGTTTTGGCGGCGGCTCTGGCGGCGAGCATCCACAGCCAGGCCGGGATCATCGCGGTGATTACGGCTACATCCGTGATGACGCTGGCGACCTTTGCCGTGGAGTACGGGTGGTACACGTTTTTTCTTACACCAACCTTCGTCTTGATGAGTCTGCCGCACCTGCGCGACTGGCGGTTTGCCGGAGTGCGGATGGGGACCACGGTGATCGGCGCGCTGGTGGCGCTGGTGGCCATGCGGGTGTTGTGGCCGGAGCGGGAGGAACTTCATCTTGGGCGTCTGTTGGGTCGCGGCGCAGCGGGCGGCGCGGAATATCTGCAGGCCATGGTGCGCTTCTGGCGGAGCGAGGCGGCGATGCGGCTGGACGCGCGACCGGACATGCGCCGGGAGGCCGAGCGGGAGGTGCTGGCACCGGCACGGCGCGAGGCGGGTCTACGGCTTCTGGATGCCGAAGAGACGCTCGATCGATTGATGCTGGAGCCGGGACGGCGAAGCGTCCGCGGAGAGTGGCGGGCGGAGACGCTGACGTTTATCACCTATCTCCGGCGGCTGCTCCGCGCAACAACGACGCTGGCGGCGGTTGGGACGGCGGAGGAATACACACTGAAGAGGGTCGAGGCGCTGATACGACGGCTTGATGCGGTGAGCACTGCCATGACGGGCGCGGACGGGGTCACAGTTCCACAAGCTGGGACAGCCACAAGCAGGCCGGTGGTTGCCGGCTTCGGGGAGCAGCAGATGCAGCGCATGGAACGGCAAGTGGGAGTTCTGGAGCGAGCAACGGCGGCATTGCTGGCCACCAAGGCAGCGTTGCGCTAAGCGGCGGGGTCGTAGTTGAGGTTGGGGCCGAGCCAGCGTTCGACCTCGGAGACGGTCATGGCTTTGCGGGCGGCGTAATCGGCCACCTGGTCTCGGCCGATCTTGCCCAGCGAGAAGTAGCGCGACTGCGGATGCGCGAAGTAGAGGCCACTGACGCTCGAGCCGGGCCACATGGCAAAGGACTCGGTAAGCGTCATGCCCGTGTTCGCCTCCACGTGGAGCAGGTTCCAGAGCGGGCCTTTTTCGGTGTGGTCGGGACAGGCGGGATAGCCGGGCGCGGGACGGATGCCGCGATACTTCTTCTGGATGAGGTCGGCGGGAGCGAAGGACTCGGCGCGGCCGTAGCCCCACTCGTCGCGAACGTGCTTGTGCAGGCACTCGGCGAAGGCCTCGGCGAGCCTGTCGGCGAGCGCTTCGGCCATGATGGCGTTGTAATCGTCATGAGCGGCGCGAAAGCGGTCGCAGAGCTTCTGCAGACAGATGCCGCTGGTGACGGCAAAAGCGCCGAGGTGGTCGGGCAGGGCTGTTTCTTTCGGCGCGATGAAATCAGTGAGCGAGCGGCACGGCTCGCTGCCCTCCTTGTCGGCCTGCTGACGGAGGAAGTTGAAGCGCTGGAGGACGGTTGAGCGGGTCTCGTCGGTGTATAGTTCCACGTCGTCACCGACGGCGTTGGCGGGAAAGAGGCCATAGACGCCGCGGGCGTGGATCAGATCCCTGGCGATGATCTCATCGAGCAGGGCATTGCCGTCATCGAAGATCTTGCGGGCTTCAGAGCCTTGACGCTCGTCATCCAGAATGCGCGGGTAAAGACCTTTCATGCCCCAGGTGTGAAAGAAGGGCGACCAGTCGATGTACTGCCGCAGCGTGGCGAGAGAGAAGTGATCGAGGACGCGGACGCCCGTGAAGGCGGGTTGCGGAAGGTCATCGGCGCGCCACTGGATGGGAGTTCGGCGCGCGCGCGCGGCCTCAAGAGGGACGAGAGCCTGGCGCGGGGCGAGATGTTTGTTGCGGATAGCCTCATAGTCTTCGCGATGCTGGGCCACAAAGTCCGCCTTGCCGTGTTCGCTGAGCAGGCTGGTGGTCACGGGCACGGCGCGGCCGGCGTCGAGCACATGGACGACCGGCTCGCTGTAGTACGGGGCGATCTTGACCGCCGTATGGGCGCGGCTGGTGGTCGCGCCGCCGATCAGCAGCGGCAGCTTGAAGCCTTGCCGCTCCATCTCGCGCGCGACGTGCACCATCTCGTCGAGCGACGGCGTGATCAGGCCGGACAGTCCGATGATGTCGACTTTTTCGGCGCGGGCGCGCTCGAGGATTTTTTCTGAAGACACCATCACGCCCATGTCGATGACCTCAAAGTTGTTGCACGCCAGCACCACACCGACGATGTTCTTGCCGATGTCGTGCACGTCGCCCTTGACGGTGGCGAGCAGGATCTTGCCCTGGGCCTTGACCTCCTGCCCCGAGGCGAGCAGCGCGGCCTTCTCCGCCTCCATGTACGGCGTCAGGTGGGCGACCGCCTTCTTCATCACGCGAGCCGACTTCACCACCTGCGGCAGAAACATCTTGCCCGCGCCAAACAAATCGCCGACGACGCTCATCCCCGCCATCAGCGGCCCTTCGATCACCAGCAGCGGACGGCCGAGCTTCACCCGCGCCTCTTCCGCGTCGAGTCCGATGTACGTGTCGATGCCGCGCACCAAGGCGTGCGAGAGCCGCTCCTCCACCGTGCCCGCGCGCCACTCCTCCGCTTGCTTCTCCGTAACGACCGGGCCGATCCGCTTCAGCGATTCGCCATGCTGGACCAGCCGCTCGGTGGCGTCGGGCCGCCGGTTGAGCAGGACATCCTCGACTAGTACCTTCAACTCCGGCTCAATCTCCTCGTACAACTCCAGCATCCCGGCGTTGACGATGCCCATGTCCATCCCAGCCGCTATGGCGTGGTACAGGAACGCCGAGTGCATCGCCTCCCGTACCTTGTTGTTGCCGCGAAAACTGAAGGAAATGTTCGAGACGCCACCCGAAACCTTCGCATGGGGCAGATTCCCCTTGATCCATCGCGTTGCATCGATAGAGTCGACCGCGTAGTTGTTGTGCTCCTCCATGCCGGTGGCGACGGTGAGGATATTCGGGTCGAAGATGATGTCCTCGGGTGGAAACCCGACCTCGTCCACCAGGATCCGGTACGCCCGCTCGCAGATGCGTATCTTATCCTTATACGTGGCTGCCTGGCCCTGCTCGTCAAACGCCATGACGACGACCGCTGCGCCGTATTTCAGCACCGTGCGGGCCTTCTGGCGGAACTTGTCTTCGCCCTCTTTGAGCGAGATCGAATTGACGATCCCTTTACCTTGCAGGCACTTCAGCCCGGCCTCAATCACCTCCCACTTCGAGGAGTCGACCATAAAGGGCACCTTGGTCACCTCCGGTTCGCTGGCGAGTAGCTGCAGGTAGCGGGTCATCGCCGCCACGCCGTCGATCATGCCCTCGTCCATGCAGATGTCGAGCACGTTCGCGCCGTTCTCCACCTGCTGCCGTGCGACGCTGACGGCTTCTTCGTACTTGCCTTCCTTGATCAGCTTGGCGAACCTGGGCGAGCCGGCTACGTTGGTCCGCTCGCCGATCAGGATGTATACCCCCGGCTGTTGAGTAAACGGCTGCGAGCCCGAAAGGCGCAGCGGCTTCGCTTCCATCGTCACGCCGCCACCTCAAGCCTGGCCAGCGGCCGCGGAGCCTTGCCCTTAAGCGCCTTCGCGATTGCGGCGATATGCTCCGGCGTATTGCCGCAACATCCTCCGGCGATGTTGATCAATCCATCCTGCGCGAAGTTCCCAAGATAGCGCGCCATATCCGAAGGAAGGAGATCGAAGCCGGTGTCCGACAGCGGGTTCGGCAGCCCGGCGTTCGGGTAGCACGAGATCGCCACATCCGCCTTAGCCGAAAGCTCCTCCAGAAACGGGTACATCATGTCCGGCCCCAGGGAGCAGTTCAGCCCAACCGAAAGCGGCTTCACGTGCTTGACCGCGTTCCAAAACGCTTCGGTCGTCTGGGCGGAGATCAGGGTCTCGCCGCCGCGTCCCACCGCCGCCGAGATCATCACCGGCAGTTCCTTTCCGTCTTCCTCCGAAACCTCACGAATCGCCACCAGCGCGGCCTTCGCATTCAACGAATCGAAGATTGTCTCCACGAGCAGCAGGTCGACACCGCCCGCGATTAATGCGCGTACCTGCTGCTTATAGGCGGTCTTCACCTGATCAAAAGTCACGACGCGGAAACCCGCGTCGTCCGCGTCGGGGGAGTTCGAGAGCGAAACGGTCAGCGGCCCGATCGCCCCGGCTACGAAGCGTTGTCGGCCCGTCTCGTTGGCCACGCGGTCGGCCCACTCACGGCACTGCCGCGCGGAGGTCTCGTTGATCTCCCGCACCAGGTCGCTCAGCGTCGTGTTCTCGATGATCTTCTGGTAAAACTCCGGATCTTTACGCCCGCCATGCTCCCGCGGATCATCGACGAAGAACTCGCTCTGGGTAATGCTGGTCGCGCCGAAGGTGTTGGTCTCGATAATGTCCGCGCCGGCCTCAAGAAATCGCCGATGGATGTCGCAGATCATCTTCGGCTGGGTGAGGGAGAAGAGATCGCCGTTATTGAGCAGATCTTTGATTGAGTCCCTGAAGCGCGAGCCGCGCATGTCCGCTTCCGTCATGCCATAGGTGCGAATCGTCGTGCCCATCGCACCGTCGATAACGGCGATGCGCTGCATGAGGATCTCTTCCAAAGGATGCTTATGTTCGTTCTTCATATTCCTCAGCTAACTACTTACCTTATTCGTTCTCTTATTTACCGATCCTAAATCTGCTGGACCTTTGTCGTTGCTCTTGCTTTTCTTGTTTTCATTCCCGAAGGGAATCCGCGTTTCCTAGACCGGCGCGTGCTGTTCTTCCAGCGCCAACGCTAACTCCTCCCACTCGGCCAGTAAGTCGCCCCGCTTTTTTCGCAAGCCTTCTAACTGCGCCGCAATGCGCTGCGAGTCTTCGGCGGACACGAACCTCCCCAGACTCTCCTCCGCCAAAGCGATGCACTCCTCCGTCTTCGGAATCTCGTTTTCGACGAACGCCAGGCGCTCCTCCAATTGTTTCAGCTTGATTGGATTCAGCCGCTTGACGTTCTGCTTCTCCAAAACGGGCGTGGGAGGGATCGTCGCCGGAGGCGCGGTTGTAAGCGCGGCGGTTACCTTCTCCGGGCCGCCCTGCTTGCGCCACAGATAGTCCTCGTAGTTGCCCGGATAGACATGCACGCGTCGCTCTTCCACCTCGAAGACGCGCGTGGCGAGGCCGTCTATGAAGTAGCGGTCGTGCGAGACGAAGAGAACCGTGCCGGTAAAGTTGCGGATCGCGTCGAGCAGCACATCCTTCGCGCGCAGGTCGAGATGGTTGGTAGGTTCGTCGAGCAGCAGCATGTTGGCCGGGGAGACCAGCATCTTGGCCATGGCGTAGCGGTTGCGCTCCCCGCCCGAGAGCACGCCGAGCGGCTTGAAGACATCGTCGCCCGAGAACATGAAGCATCCCAGCAGGCTGCGCAGTTCCGTCTGCGGCACCCTGGGCGCGATGCCGGAGATGTCGTCGAGCATCTTGGCGCTGGGGTCGAGCACCTTGTATTGGTCCTGAGCAAAGTAGTCGGCGAGCACGTTGTGGCCGAGCTTGATCTCGCCGCCCGTCGGCGGTTCAAGACCAGCCAGCATGCGGATCAGCGTCGATTTACCCGCGCCGTTCGCGCCCACCAGGGCGATGCGGTCGCCTCTGTCGATGGTGAAACTGACATCTTCGAGGATCGTCTTCGGTTCGTAGATCTTGGTCAGATGAGAGACCTCAATCACCGTGCGACCGCTCGCCGGGGGCTGCGGGATGGTGAAGTGGATCGTCGGCTCCTCCTCGGGAATCTCGATCCGTTCGATCTTTTCAAGCTCCTTGATGCGGCTCTGCACTTGCTTGGCCTTGGTGGCCTGCGCACGAAAGCGGTTGATAAACGCTTCGAGCGCCTCAATCCGGTCGCGTTGGTTCTTATAGGCGCTTAATAGCTGCGTCTTGCGCTCTTCCTTCTGAGTTACGAACTTCTCATAGTTGCCGTGGTAGGTGTGCATTCGCTTATTCCATAACTCGACAGTTTTATTCACTGTTACGTCGAGGAAGTAACGGTCGTGCGAGATCAAAATAAACGCATTGGGATAGTCATGGAGATAGTTCTCGAGCCAGTTACGGCTCTCCAGGTCCAGGTGGTTCGTCGGCTCATCGAGCAACAGTAAAGACGGCTTCTGAAGCAACAGCTTCGCCAGCGCGATGCGCATCTGCCATCCGCCCGAAAACTCCTCTGTGTTCCGCGACCAATCTTCCTTCGAGAACCCCAAGCCGCCCAGCACGGCGCCCACCTGTGAGTCCAGCGTGTAGATGTCATGGACGTGCAGCTGATCGGCGATGTCCGAGTAGCGTTCGGCAGCCGCGCGATACTCCTTTGATTTTGGATCGGCCTCGGAGAGCGTGTGCGTCAGCACTTCAGCTTCGGCCTCCATCGCATGCAGATGGTCGAAGACCGACAGGCACTCGGCAAAGACGGTTTTGCCGCGCAGCGCCAGGCCATCCTGGGGCAGGTAGCCGAGCGTCATGCCCTTGACGCGAGTGAGCGCGCCGTAGTCGAGCGACTCCACGCCAGCGAGCACCTTCAGCAGCGTGGACTTGCCCGTTCCGTTGCCGCCGACCAGGCCAGTCCGCTCGTCCGGCGTAATCAGCCAGTTGGCGTCCTCGAACAACAACTTTGGACCGAATCGTTTCCCCGCACCCGAGAGCTGAAGCATCCTTCCATTTTCTCATCTCCTCAGGTCCTTAGGGCCGGCTTATGCAAAGCTCAGCTTTCGATCTCGACCACGCC
>CAXTWP010000097.1:8615-9313 GCA_964247945.1 uncultured Acidobacteriaceae bacterium
GGTGAGCCGCCGCAAGCGTGGTTCACGTGGAACATCGCGCTGTTTCACGTGAACGCCGGCTCTGCTACTGTCAAAGCAGGGGAGGCGAATGGCGGTCCAGTCACAACTCTTTCCAAAGCCGCAACCGCCCGCGACGCAGCCGGCGTCCGGAGCGTCACCGCGTCAGGCGCCTCTGTGGCTCCAAAGGATTTCGCTCGTTGTGCTTGTGCTTTTCTGCGTATATCTGGGCGTGTTGGTGGCGGTACTGCCTTGGTGGACGCGGATCTGGGACGAGAACCTCTTCTTGATGGAGCATCCTCAACTTTCATCGTTTCTACACCTTGGCGCGGTTCGGGGCCTGATCTCCGGCTTGGGAATGCTGGACATCTGGATCGGCATCTCCGAGGCGGTCCACTACCGCGACCGCCGCGATTAGACGATGCACTTGGCCGCGGTTAGACGATGCACTTGGTGGAAGGCCGCGGTCTGCTCCATTTTGCCGACACACCCAGGAGAGGCGTTGCGCGTGTTGCGGGCGGGTCTGGAGCGCGACAGCGAAGTACGTTAGGGGATTCCGTGCGTCGGTGCTGGGCCAGGTATCGCGCGAACGCGGGGAGGCAGGTTCTGATGATCTTCAGGGAGCGGGCTGGGCAACCTAGATGCTTGTATCTTTAGAAGATGGCTCGTCCTTCGTCGCTTCTCGATACCCGCATCATCTA
>CAXTWP010000098.1:0-9283 GCA_964247945.1 uncultured Acidobacteriaceae bacterium
AGCCGGCAAACGCTCGACCAGGGCAAGATACTGCGGGGCATGAGCTAATCGACCGGAGCCGAGGGCGAGGACCACCCCGGGCCGCGCAAGGCTCGCCTGGAGCAGGCCCACCGCGAATGCGGCGGCGAAAAGCCCAAAGTGGAAGCGGTGCCGGCTGCCGCGCCGGTGGCACCTGTTCCATCATCCACGTCCGCTGTTGCAGCTGTCGCCGCAGTGCCCGCACCGATGCCGATTGCTCCGGTCGTCCCATCCGTTGACAAGCCCGCGGTAGAGCCGGCGCTGACGATTGTTGAGGTGCCCGCGCCGGCAGCGGCCGCACCGCCATCCACACCAGCCGCCACTCCCGCTTCACAGGCTGCCACCAGCTCGCCCGCAAAGACCGCCGGCGAAGTCAAGGACGCCAACGCGCAGCTCGCCGACTCCACCATCCGCGTCGATGTTGCCCTCCTCAATCGGCTGATGAACCTGGTCGGCGAACTGGTGCTGGCGCGCAACCAGCTTCTACAGGATGCCTCCGCGCAGAACCCCTCGCTTCAGCAGACCTCGCAGCGCCTGAACCTGATCACCAGTGAGCTGCAGGAAGGCGTGATGAAGACGCGTATGCAGCCGATCGGCGTGGTTTGGAACAAGCTGCCGCGCGTGGTGCGCGACCTCGCATCGCAGGTCGGCAAGCGCATCCAGATCGACATGGAAGGCGCGGGCACGGAGCTCGACAAGACCATCATCGAGGCAATCAAGGACCCGCTGACCCACATCGTCCGCAACTCCTGCGACCATGGCATCGAGCTGCCTGAAATTCGGCTGAAGAAGGGCAAAAAAGCCGAGGGCATCCTGGTCATGCGCGCCTACCACGAGGGCGGGGTCGTCAACATCGAGATCTCGGACGACGGCGCGGGGATCGACCCGGAACGCATGAAGTCGAAGGCGGTTGAAAAGGGACTGATCCGCCCCGAGCAGGCCGCGCAGATGAGCGTGCGCGACGCGCTGCACCTGATCTTCCTCCCCGGCTTCTCAACGGCGGCGACGGTCACCAGCATCTCCGGCCGCGGCGTCGGCATGGACGTGGTTAAGACCAACATCGAGAAGATCGGCGGCAGCGTTGAGGTGCAGAACCGCCCAGAGGCCGGCACCACCATCCGCATCAAGATACCGCTGACGCTGGCCATCATTCCCGGTCTGGTGGTCACGCTCGATACGCAGCACGCGCCCCAGGCGGAAGGCAAGCCGGTGGAGCGGATCAAGGCTCCCGCATGGAAGAAAGAAGAGCGCTTCATCATCCCCCAGGCGAACCTGCTGGAACTCGTCCATCTGGAAGGCGACGAAGAGATGAAGCGGATCGAGAACGTGCACAGCACACCGATCTTCCACCATCGCGGCAAGCTGCTGCCGTTGGTGTATCTGGACCGCGTGCTGGGACGGACCGCCGGGCAGACGGCCATGTCCGCCGACGCCGAGTCGGTGAATATTGTCGTGCTGCAGGCGGAGAACCGGCAGATGGGGTTGGTCGTCGATCGCATCTGCGACACGCAGGAGATCGTCGTCAAGCCGCTGGGCCGTCAGTTGAAGGGTCTCAGCTGCTACGTCGGCGCGACCATCATGGGGGATGGGCGTCCGGCGCTGATCCTTGACGTCGCGGGCCTCTCGCGGCTGGCGGGATTGAGCCTCCAGTCGCGGCAAGCTCCCGTCAGCATCGCTCCGCCGACAGGGGCTGCGCCGCCGCAGATGATGCTGCTCTTCAAGGCGGGCCGGTTTGAGCGATTGGCCGTCCCGCTGGTGCTGGTGGACCGACTGGAGGAGATCGCCACGTCCAAGATCGAGCGCGCGGCGGGCCGGGCGGTGCTGCACTACCGCAGCCAGATCCTGCCCCTGGTCTCGCTGCCTTCCGTCCTGGACCCGGGCGCGCGCGATGCCTCGCTCGATGGCGACACGGCCCAGATCGTGGTCTTTACCGATGGGGTGCAGCGGATCGGCCTGGTGGTCGACCAGATCCTCGATATTGTGAACGAGGCGATCATGGTGCGGCGCGCCACAACTACTCCCGGCCTCCTTGGCTCCGCGGTGATTGCGGACAAGATTACCGACCTGATCGACCTTCACGCGCTGGCGGCTACGGCGGGTGAGAACTGGCTCGATCCATCGCGCCGGGCGGCGGCGGCGCGGCCCAAGGTGCTGCTGGTCGATCCGAACGCCGTGGCGCGCGAGATGATCCACGAGTTCCTGGACTTCTCCGGCTACGACGTAACCCAGGCGTCAACCCTGGCTGAAGCGATGCCGAAGCTCCCGCCGATGCAGGCGGTCATCGCGACGTCTGGATTGGGCATGGATCTGCTGACGGCGGTGCGCCACGATCGCGCTCTCGACCGCATCCCCGTGCTGGCCCTGCTCGACCGCGCCGACCAGATGGATTTCACGGCCAGAATGCCGCACCCCTTCGACGCGCGCGTGGTGCGCTCGGAGCGCGACGCGCTGCTGCGGACCCTGGCGGAGTTGGTACAGGCAGGCGCGGCCCACATGGATACACAGCAGACAGGGGTGGCGGCATGATCGCGGCCCAAGGAACCACACGCCAATACTCGACCTTCCGCATCAGCGACCTGCTGCTCGGCATTGAGGTCGTCAAGGTGCAGGAGGTGATCCGCTACCAGGAGATGACCGTGGTGCCGCTCGCGCCCGGAGCGATCGAAGGGCTGATCAACCTGCGCGGTCAGATCGTCATCGCCATCGACACCCGGCGCAGCCTGGGCTTGCCGCGGGCACCGGTGGGCGCGCTCCCGATGAACATCGTCATCCAGTCCGAGGACGGGGTCGTCAGCCTGCTGGTCGACGAGATCGGCGACGTGATCGATGTGCCGCTTTCGGCCTACGCGCCCGTGCCGGACAACATGCCGCGCGAACAGAAGGAACTGATCGAGTGTGTCTATGACCTGAACGAGGGACTGATGCTTGTCCTGGATACGGCCCGTGTGCTGCAAAATGCTTGTAACTGAGGCAGGAACATAAATTTCAGCTTGACCGATGTGACTTCATAAGGATTGAGGAAAAGAACATGCCGAACGCGAACGCCGCAGCCACCAGCCCCGAGTTTGAAGAGAACGAGTCCATGTCCATGCAACCGTCCCCGCAGAGCAACGGCACGAAGCTGCGCAATATGCCGAAGCCGAAGTCGAAGGCAGCAGATGACGGTACCTCCTTTATGAACGCCGTCTCGCGCTCGCGGGCGATTGTCGAACTGGCACTGGACGGCACGATCCTAAACGCGAACGCCAACTTCCTTCAACTTTTTGGCTACACGCTAGAGGAGTTGCAGGGCCGCAATCATGCGCTCCTCGTCGATCCGGCGCACCGGGACTCCTTCGATGAACGGCAGTTGTGGTCGAAGCTTGCCCGCGGCGAGTACGCTTCGGGCGAGTTTCCCCGTGTCACGAAGGACGGCAAGAACGTTTGGATTCTGGGCGCTTATAACGCGCTGCTTGACGCTACAGGAACACCGTACAAGGTCGTTTCCTTCGGCACCAATGTAACCGCGGCCAAACTAGCCGCTATTGACTCCAAGAACCAGATGGCCGCTCTGCATCGTACGCAGGCGGTGATCGAGTTCAAGCTCGATGGCACGATTCTGAAGGCAAACGATAATTTTCTAGCGGCGCTCGGCTACAGTCTGGAAGAAATTGTCGGCAAGCACCACGGCATGTTCGTCGAGGAGAGCTACCGCCGGAGCACGGAGTACGCGGAGTTCTGGGCGAAGCTCAACCGGGGCGAGTTCCACTTCGACGAGTTCAAACGTATCACCAAGAGCGGCCGCGAGATTTGGATACAGGCGACCTACAATCCGGTACTGGACGAAACGGGCAAACCGTACAAGGTGGTCAAGTTCGCCACCGACGCGACCAAGCAGGTCAACGTGCGGCAAGCGGCGGAACTTGCGGATGCGGAGAAGAAGAAGGCCGCGCTGGAACTTCAAGAAAAGGTCAATCACCTGCTGGTGGTCGTTGCAGCGGCGGCCAAAGGCGATCTGACACAGCAGATCTCGATCACCGGCGAGGATGCGGCGGGGCAGATGGCGAAGGGCCTGGAGCAGCTCTTCAACGATTTGCGGGTCAGCATCAACAGTATCGGCCAGACGGCGATGGGCGTGGCGTCTTCCTCTGAGGAGTTGTCGGCGATCTCCCAGCAGTTGACGAGCAGCTCGCACGACGCGGCGAAGCAGGCGACCAGCGCCTCGTCCGGTAGCGAACAGGTCTCGGCCAACGTAGGCGTGGTGGCGGCGAGTCTCGAAGAGATGCTGTCGTCGATCCGCGAGATCTCGAAGAGCGCGACGGCGGCGGCCCGCGTGGCCAAGACCGCCGTGGGCATGGCCGATGGCACGACGCAGACCATCAGCAAGCTCGGCATCTCCAGCCAGGAGATCGGCAAGGTCATCAAGGTCATCACATCCATTGCACAGCAGACCAACCTGCTCGCGCTGAACGCAACGATCGAAGCGGCGCGCGCGGGCGAAGCGGGCAAGGGGTTCGCGGTTGTCGCCAACGAGGTGAAGGAGCTCGCCAAAGAGACAGCGCGGGCGACCGAAGAGATCGGGCAGAAGATCGACGCGATCCAATCCGACACGAAAGCGGCCGTAAAGGCGATCGCCGAGGTTACCGAGATCATCAACCAAGTCAACGATATCTCGAGCACCATCGCCTCGGCGGTGGAAGAGCAGACGGCGACCACTAACGAGATCGGGCGCAATGTGAAAGACGCCGCGCGAGGGACCACCGACATTGCCACCAACATCCGTCTGGTGGCGAGCGCAACCGACCAGACCACGGCCGGAGCCAAGGACACGCAGACCGCCGCGCGCGCCTTGACCGAGATGGCTTCGCAGCTGCAAACGCTGGTCAACCGCTTCAAGATCTAGGCCCGCGCTTGAACACAGCCCAGATTGAAGACCGCACGACCATGAAAGGCGAAGGGACGACACCATGAACAGAACCAATCTGAACGGCGCGGGGCAATGACGATGGCGGCGAGTCACATTCCGGTCGTTCCTTGCGGCGCTTCCGCGGCGGAGGAGCGCAAGATACGAGTCCTTGTGGTCGACGACTCGGTGGTCATGCGCCGGCTGATCATCCGTATGCTCGCGTCGGACCCCGCGTTCGAGGTGGTCGGTTTCGCGCGCGACGGGCTGGACGCGCTCGATAAGGCGGAGCAACTCGATCCCGAGGTGATCACACTCGATGTGGAGATGCCCAATCTTGACGGGCTGGGCGCGCTGAAGCTGCTCCAGGAGCGCCACCCGCGCATCAAGGTGGTGATGTGCAGCAGCCTGACCGAGCGCGGGGCGAACACGACGATCGACGCGTTGATGGAGGGCGCGAGCGACTATGTGACCAAGCAGCACAGCAGCGAGATGTCGGCCGATGCGTACGACGTGCTGCAGCAGGATCTGACGGCGAAGCTGCGGCGGCTATTTGGACTGGGCACGGACAAGGCTGCCGCGGAGACGCAGCCGAAGACGGGTCTGTTCGGTGTGCCGGCCGCGCCTTGGCCGTCCATGTCGGCTCCGGCCGCGCCTGTGCCGATCTCCGCGTCGAGGCTCGTGTCTTCAGCCGCGCCGCCGCTCGGCCGGAGGAAGCTGAAGCCGGAGGTGCTGGCGATCGGGGTCTCGACCGGTGGACCGACTGCCTTGGCGGAGATGCTGCCGATGATCCCCGCGGACTTCGCGCTTCCAATCGTGATCGTGCAGCATATGCCGCCGTTGTTCACGCAGCTGCTGGCCGATCGCTTGACAAAGTTATGTGCGATGCCGGTGCTTGAAGGAGCGGACGGCATGGAGGTCGTCCCGGGACGGATGCTGATCGCGCCGGGGAACTTCCACATGCGCGTGGTGCGCAAGGGCTTGCGCATCGAGGTAGAGCTGAACCAGGAGGCGCAGGAGAACTCGTGCCGGCCGGCGGTGGACGTATTGTTCCGTTCGGTCGCGGACATCTTCGGCGGCGCGTCCATCGCGGTGATTCTTACAGGCATGGGCCAGGACGGCCTGCTGGGCGTCCGGCCGTTGAAGGACCTGGGAGCGCCTGTGCTGGTCCAGGACCGTGCCACCAGCGCGGTCTGGGGTATGCCCGGCGCGGTGGCGGACGCGAAGCTCGCGGACGCGGTTCTTCCCTTGCGCGACATTGTTCCAGAGATATTGAGGCGCTTATGACAACGATGGGGATGAACGAAAGCAGCGCCGCTCCGAAGCCCGGAACACGTCCGGTTGCAGTGGGGATGACGCCGGACAACTACGCTTTTTTGCAACGCTACATCTATGACGAGTCGGGCATCGTCCTCGACGAGGACAAGCGCTATCTGCTGGAGTCTCGCCTTCAGCCGATTGCGCTCGAGCAGAAGATCGAGTCGCTGAACGCTCTGGCCCTGATGCTTCAGGCGAAGCCTTCGTCGTTTCTGGGGCGGCTGGTGGTGGAGGCGATGACCACGCATGAGACGCTGTTCTTCCGCGACCGGCTGCTGTTCGAGTGACTGCGCGCGCAGGTGCTGCCGATGATGTTGTCGCGGCTGGACGGCGGGCGCAAGCTGCGGGTGTGGTCGGCCGCGTCCTCGACCGGGCAGGAGGACTACAGCATGGCGATGACGCTGCTCGACATGGGCAAGGGCAAGGACCAGGTGGAGATCGTCGCGACCGACCTCTCGCGGGCGGTGCTCGACCGCGCCCGGGAAGGCCGCTACAACCAGTTCGAGATCAATCGCGGTTTGAAGCCCGGTCATTTGAAGACGTACTTCACACCGGTGGGCACGGACTGGCAGCTCGTCGATGAGGTGCGGGACCTGGTGCGGTTCGAGCAGTTGGACCTGCGACGCAACCTGCGCTTTATGGGCAGCTTCGATATGGTTCTCTGCCGCAATGTGTTGATCTACTTCGACACGGAGACGAAGACGCAGATCCTTTCGGCGATTCGGGAGGTGCTGTGCCCGGAGGGCGTGCTGGTGCTGGGATGCGCGGAGACGATCATCAACGTCCATAACGGGTATCAACGCAAGATGGTGGGGCAATCGACGGTATATACGCTGTGCGGGTAGAGCGGGAGCGGCCGGCGCGTATGCTGACAGAGGTGTTGGGCACCACGCACGTGGTCCGCAAGCCCGGAGGAGAACGATGGCGCGGTATCTGATTACGGGAGTTGCGGGCTTCATCGGGTCGACGATCGCCCATGCGCTGGTAGAGCAGGGGCATGAGGTGTCGGGGGTCGACGACCTTTCGACCGGGCGGCTGGAGAATCTGGCCGCGATCCGGGAGCAGGTGAAGTTTACGGAAGCGAACATTCAGGACCTCGAAGCGATGCGCGCGGCGTGCGCCGGCGTGGACTTTGTGCTGCATCAGGCGGCGATGGCGTCGGTGCCGCGGTCGGTGACAGACCCCGTCGGGACGCATGCGACCAACGTGAACGGCACGCTGAACGTGCTGCTGGCGGCGCGGGACGCCGGGGTGAAGCGCGTGGTGTACGCGGCGTCGTCCTCGGCCTATGGAGACCAGCCCACGCAGCCGAAGCATGAGGAGATGTGCCCGTCGCCGCTGTCGCCCTACGCGGTGCAGAAGCTGACGGGCGAGTCGTACATCCAGGCCTTCTGCAAGGTGTACGGCATGGAGGGCGTGTGCCTGCGGTACTTCAACATCTTCGGGCCGCGGCAGGCGGCGGACTCGCCGTACTCGGGCGTGATTGCCCAGTTCATCTTCAAGATGATGGCGGGCGAGACGCCGTCGATCTACGGCGACGGGCTGACGAGCCGGGACTTTACCTTTGTGGCCAACGCGGTGCAGGCGAACCTGCTGGCCTGCGTGGCGCCGAAGGAGTGCGCGACGGGGCGGGTGTTCAACGTAGGCACGGGGGCGAGCCATACGCTGAATGAGCTCTATGCGGCGCTGGCGTCGATTCTCGGCTTCAAGGAGCAACCGGTGTATGGGCCGACGCGCGCGGGGGATGTGCAGCACTCGCTGGCGGAGATCGGCCGAGCGCGGCGTGAGCTGGGGTACGCGCCGGGGGTGAGTTTCGAGTGCGGGCTGAAGCAGACGGTGGCGTGGTACCTGGCCGAGCGGGACAAGCGCTAAAGTCCAAGGATTGTACAAGTTGCCTTATTCGGGCACGTCCAGCGCATGGGTGCCTCGCGTTTGTTTGGAAGCGGCGTCATGGCTGCTCCCGGCGAACTTGCGGAAGTAACTTCCTACCTACGAGCTGTATTCGACAAAACTACCTAGTACTTGAGTAACTTCGCGTAAATTTTTCTTTACGCATGTCTTGTGGTGGGGCACAATGAGGTGTCTGTAAAAGACACGTGGGTGTTTACGAACCTGGTCTATGCGGTTGACGCACAGACTGCGAGAGTCGGCATCCATCGGTTCATCGCCATACGTGAGGACGAGTTTTGCTTATTCGAGCGAGGGATTGGAATGAACTTTGGGGCTGCTTGCCGTAAGCCGGCGGGAGCTCACGACCTAGGCGGCAGTCCGTCTTACGACGCGGGATTCAGGAGGCAGCATATGAAACACCTTGTAAAGATTCTCTGCGCAGGAATGGCTTTGGCCGCTCCGCTTGCGTACGCTACCCCAATCAGCGGTACGATCGCCTTTGGCGGTAACGGGACCTACAACAATGTAACCGAAGTGTTTACTGCTGGGGCCAACATCGGCAGCACGGGCGGCAATGCTTATGTCAATGGCCCAGCCGGTACCGGCCCCACGGGAACTCTGAGCGGATTCACGATGTTCAACCCCGCATCGTTCTTCAGCTTCACTGGAACTGCATTGGGAAGCGGAGCAGAGGTCTTTACGACGACCGAGGGTGGGGAGACCTTGACTTTCACGATCACCAGCGTTTTGACCTCAACTCGTGATAGTGCCGGGCCCGGTCTTACGGGTGTGGGCATTCTCAGCGAAACGGGTACAACTGCTTACACCAATACCGCAGCCAGCTTCACTCTCAACACGGATACAGCGGCTGGAACCTTCCTAGAATTCGACACGGCACCTCTTGCGGCTACGCCTGAGCCGAGCAGCCTGATGCTGTTGGGTTCGGGTCTGGTGGGCGCGGCGGGGATGGTTCTGCGCCGTCGTCGCACTGTCTAACTTCCTCCTGTCTTTTCTCTTCCAGGGGCGCCGTGTATGCTGCGGCGTCCTTTTGCTTTATGACGCAATGCGAGTAAGCTCAGGAGTCACGTGCCGGGGGTCCGCGCACCGGTAAAAGTTTGGTCGGCGAATCTGCATATCGCATCCTCTGCGCAGATTGATTGCGGGTCATCGCGGAAC
>CAXTWP010000099.1:0-9275 GCA_964247945.1 uncultured Acidobacteriaceae bacterium
GCCGGAGCGTGTGGCAAGCCAGTGGTGGGCGGGCGCGCCGGAGGTGTGCCGGACGCGATCCTGGACGGAGAGACGGGACTGCTTGTGGATGGGCGCTCGGTGGAAGAGATCGCGGCGGCGTGCGCGCGGCTACTGAGCGACCCTGAACTTGCGAGGACGATGGGGGAGCGGGGCCGGGTGCACAGCGCGAAGAACACATGGCGGCGGCAAGCGGGGCGGTTTTTGGAGCTTTGCGCCGGGCTTTGCGGGGCGGGCGTCAGCGTGGGCGGCGTTCCGCGCACGGAGGTGCGCTAAATGCTTGGCTACTTCTTTACGCTGCTGTTTCTGCTGACGGCGTATGTGACCCCAACGGTCTTGTTCGGTTCTTTGGCGGAGTACCACATCGAGATTGTCGTGGTGCTGCTGGCAATCGTGTTCTCGATTCCCAACGTGCCCGGCGCGGGGCTGGGACGGACGTTGCCGATGATCGGGCTGACGGGAATGGCGTTTTCGGTCATGGCATCGATCGCCCAGAGTGGTTGGCTGGGCGGCGCGGTAGCGTCGCTCTACAGCTTTATGCTGCCGGCTTTTGGCTTCTTGCTGGTGGCGGTGAACTGCAAGAGGCGCAGGCATCTGCAATGGATCGTGCTGCTCTTCGTCGTTGCGTCGGTCTTCTACATGGTGATGGGATTGCGAGACTTACAGGCGAATGTCGTGCCGAGTCCCTTTCTCTTCGGTGAAGGTCCGCTGCGGCGGCTCCGCGGGTTGGGGTTCGTGAACGACCCGAACGATTTTTCGCAGGTCATGGTCTCGTTACTCCCGCTGCTGTTTCTATGGCGGCAAAAGAGCGCTCTCGTGAACGCAGTGACGATCGGTGTCCCCGCTTTGGTGCTAATTACGGGTATCTACCTGACTCACTCGCGCGGAGCGATGCTGGCGCTGATGGTGATCGTTCTGCTTGCGGCACGGCGAAAGATCGGCATATTGCCAGCTGCAATCATCTCATCGGGGCTCTTTGCCGGCATGTTTGCGCTGGGCTGGTCAGGTGGGCGCGACGTCTCGATGGATGCCGGAGCGGACCGGCTGGACCTGTGGTACGACGGGATGGAGACAATTAAGGCGCACCCGCTGTTTGGGATCGGGTTGAATGGCTTTGCGGACAAGTTTGGAATTACGGCGCACAACTCGGTTGTGATCTGCGCGTCGGAGCTTGGAGTGCTTGGGTTGTTCTTCTGGGTGGTGCTGATCTTTTCGAGCCTTCGCACGACTGTCCGGTTGGGTCGGGCGACGACAGCGGAGGGCTCAGCGAAACAGCCCGAAGAAGACATGCCCGTGTACCTGCGGAGAGGATCTCCGAAGTTATATCAGCGGGTTGAGCCGGCGCGGGAGTTCAGTTCGGCCGCCGTAATGACGGAACCGGCATTCAGGGTTGCGGGAGCAATGAACGAACCTCCGGAGGAGACGGAGGAGAGTGTGCGGGCCATGGTCCGTCTGCTGCTGCTGGCGCTTGCGGGTTTTCTCACGGCGGGATGGTTTTTGTCACGCGCGTTGTCTGTGTGGCTCTTCATGTACTGCGGGATGGTCTATGCAGTTTCGCGGATGAACCGTGCGGTTAGGGCACTGCCCGGAGATACCTTAGGGTTTACGGGCAAATGGTCGGGCGTGGTGACGGTAGGCCTGTTGATGGTCCTTTATGTGATTTTGCGGGCGCGCAACATTCTTCATTGAGCTGAGTTCCTGCGTCGTCGATGTAGGATAGGCGCGTGGACCTTCCTGTCAATCCGCCGGTGTTGCCGATGCTGGCCAAGCGCGTCGGCGCGGTGCCGGAGGGCGCGGGGTGGGTATTCGAGCCGAAGTGGGACGGATTTCGGGTGGTGGTGTTTCGGGATGGGCATGAGGTGTTGCTTCAGAGCCGGGACGGCAAGGGGCTGAACCGGTATTTCCCTGAAGTAGGGGCGATGCTCCTTGAGCAGCTGCCAGCCCGGTGCGTGCTCGATGGAGAGATCGTGATCGCGGGTGCGACCGGTCTAGACTTCGACGCGCTCCAGCTACGGGTGCATCCGGCGGCATCGCGGGTGCGGCTGCTGGCGGAGCAGACGCCGGCTTCGGTGGTGTTCTTCGATTTGCTGTGCGTGGGGGATGAGGACCTGCGCGGGTTGCCATTGGAGGAGCGGGTGGCGCGGCTGGACGAGGTCCTGAAAGAGGCTCGGCCGCCAGTGCATCGGACGCCGGTGACGCGGGACCGGGCCGTCGCCGAGGACTGGTTTCGGCGTTTCGAGGGAGCGGGGCTGGATGGCGTGATGGCCAAGCCGGCGAACGGGACCTACCAGCCGGATAAACGGGCGATGCTGAAGGTGAAGCATGAGCGCGATTGTGACTGCGTGGTGGCGGGCTTCCGGTGGCATAAAAACGGTGAGGGCACGGTGGGTTCGCTTCTGCTGGGGCTGTACGACGCGGATGGCATGCTACAGAGCGTGGGAGTATGCGCCAGCTTTACGATGGCAAAACGACAGGAGCTGGTGGAGTTCCTCGCACCCTACCGCCTGGCGGTGGGAGAAGCGCATCCTTGGTCGGGGTGGGGCGCGCTCGATGCCGACCAGCGGATGCCGGGTGCGCCGAGTCGGTGGAACAGCGGGAAGGACCTCTCCTGGGTGGCGTTGCGGCCGGAACTTGTGGTCGAAGTGGCCTATGAGCATATGCAGGGCGATCGCTTCAGGCATATGGCGCAGTTTCGGCGGTGGCGATCCGACAAGCGGCCTGAAGACTGTACGTATGCCCAGTTGGAAGTGGTGGCACCGGAGGAGTTGGCGCGAGTGTTTGCGAATTGCGGATAGCATCACAATCGAGCAGGTACTGACATCTCCATATTGAGTCAGAACGTGGTTATCGAGCGTTGCTCCTCCTGCTTTCTGCTGCTTCCGAGGCCTACGCGTTCCTTCCGGGAACAGCAAAAACCGGAAGGCGAGAGAGCGCATCATGCCAACGGCTCCTTGCTCTAGCTAGTGATGGCGGTGATGACTCCCGTAAGGATGATCATTAAGGCCCACCAGCCGACTACAACGGCTGCGGCTGGACCGCGTTTGACCTTCGCCACGACGGCCGTTCCGCTGACGAGCAGGATGAGCACCCAGATGCCGATGACATCGAAGAAGCCGAGCACGCCTTTGAGCCAGGGAGCGGCGTCGGGCAGATAAAAGCCTGGGTTGGTGCCTACCGGGTTCTTGAGGTCAAAGGCCTCGACGTTGCTGCCGAACCAGAGCGTGACCATCATCAGGACGCTGGCGAGCAGTCGCGGCAACGAAGCGTACATCCAGACCGCGAGCATCTGGCCGTAGGTGGCGTGGGTGCCGAGACCGAAGAGCGTCACCAGCAGGAAGGGCAGCCACCTGGAGGTGTTTCGCCGAATGTCGATAAAGGTGCGCGAGGGGGCGACGAAGGTGTCGACGATGCGCTCGACCTGGTTGAGGCACGGGCCGGCTTCGGCGGAATAGACGCCAGTGCTGATTGCTTGATCCATGGCTACCTCGTGTGCAAATTTTTTGGGGGATGACAGGACGGGTGAACAGCCGTTTCCGGCATTCTAGCCCGCGGGGGGGGGGTGCGGCTCAAGGAATTTCGATGAGGGGAGTGATCGAATGCTACGATCCACCATGGCTTCCCAAACACCGGTGCTGCTTGAGGCCAACGGCCTGACAAAGGATTTCGGGACCACGCGCGTGGTCGACGGCGTCTCCCTCGCGCTGCGTGGCGGCGAGACGCTGGGACTGGTGGGGGAGTCGGGCTCGGGCAAGTCGACGGTCGCCCGTATGCTATTGCGCCTGACCGAGCCTAGCGCGGGCGGCATTCTGTTCGATGGTGAAGATCTGCGCGCCGCAAGTTCGCGGCGGCTGCGGGCTCTGCGCCGTGAGATGCAGATCGTGTTCCAAGACCCCTACGCGGCGCTGAATCCGCGCATGACGGTTCGCCAGATACTGGCCGAGCCGTTCGCCATTCATCGTGAGCCGCTTACGCCCTCGCGGCTGCCGGAGCTGCTGACCACTGTGGGTCTCGACGGCTCGGCGCTGCTGCGCTACCCGCACGAGTTTTCCGGCGGCCAACGGCAGCGTATCAACATTGCCCGGGCATTAGCGTTGCGGCCGCGGTTTCTGGTTTTAGACGAGCCGGTCAGCGCGCTCGACGTTTCGGTCGGCGCGCAGGTAGTGAACCTGTTGCGCGACCTGCAGCGCGCGCATGGGCTGACGTACCTCTTTATCTCGCACTCAATGCCGCTGGTGCGCTATGTATGCGACCGCGTCGCGGTGCTGCATCGCGGAAGGCTGGTGGAGACTGGCCCGGCGGAGGAGCTTTGCGCCGCGCCCGCCGACCGATATACGCGGCAGTTGATCGCCGCCACGCCGGAGCTGCCAAGCCTTCTACAATAACCTCTAGATGCACCTTACATTGAGCACGGAGTGGCAGTTTGTCTGGCTGGTGGCTGCCTCGTTTCTTGCGGGCGTGATGAACGCGATGGCCGGAGGCGGATCGTTTGTTTCCTTTCCCGCCATGATGGCGATGGGGGTGCTTCCGATCGCCGCGAACGCCACCAACACAGTGGCGCTTTGGCCGGGGCAACTGGCGTCGGTGGCGAAACTGCGCGGGGACCTGCGGCGGGACCTCTTGCCGACGGTGGTCGTTACGTCGATCCTGGGAGGCGTGAGCGGGGCGGTGGTGCTCCTGAAGACCAAGCAGGTCACGTTTCTGCACATATTGCCGTGGATGCTGCTGGGGGCGTCGCTGCTGTTCGGGGTAAGCGGGCCGCTGTCGCGCTGGCTGCGCGGTCGGGCCAGCCATCCGCAGGTGCAAGCGACACCCTCGCTGCCGGCTCTGTTTTGTGTGCTGCTGCCGGTTACGTTTTATATCGGGTACTTTGGCGCGGGCGCGGGTTTTCTGATTATGTCGGCGCTGGCGCTGTTCGGGGTGGAGGAAATGCACCAGCTTAACTCATTGAAGGTGCTGGCGGCATGCCTGTCGAACCTGTGCGCCGTGCTCACGTTCATCGTCGGCGGTGCGGTGCTATGGCATTACTGTCTGATCTCGATGATCTTTGCCGGTGCCGGTGGCTATCTCGGCGCGGTTTACGCTCGGCGGATGAACGCGGATGCGCTGCGCGTGGTGGTCGTGGTGACCGGTTGCGTGATGGCGGGATACTTCTTCTGGCGGCAGCCTTGAAGGCCTAGAATGAGGGTATGAGTCATGAGGGCATACGCATCGTCAGCGAGCAGGAGGCACGGCGCGCCGACGCTTTCCAGGTGAAGCTGCCGCCAGAGGCCGTGACTCCGGCGAAGGTGCGGGTGCACAAGTCTGAAGGTACGGGCGTCGAGATCGATTGGCGGGACGGCCATCGCAGCGCCTGGACGTTTGCCTGGCTGCGCGACGCCTGTCCCTGCGCGACCTGCCACGAGGAGCGCGAGGCCGAGGGACGCCCGCCCGGTGTGGCGAAGGCAAAACCGGCTACGCTGCTACCGCTCTACGAGCCGCCCGCGCGGCCGGTCGAGGTGACTCCGGTGGGCAAGTATGCGTTGCGATTCGAGTGGTCGGATGGGCACGAGAGCGGCATTTATTCATGGGAGTATTTAAGGAAGATGTGTCGGTGTGGGAAGTGTGTGTCCGACCCACATACTTCATAAACTTGGACATGTTTGTTGGCACTCCAGACATCAGCTTCTCGGCTTGCCTAAGTAAAGCCTCAGTTCTTGACTCAGTTGATCACGCTCGACATCGCTGAGGTCTGATACTGAAGCATCATGAAACCGTTTACGTCAGCCATGTCCAAGAGAAAGACCGATTGAGTTTCACGCCCACCCGGACAATGTTTCCCAAGGCTGCGATGGACTCTTGCCCTTCTCGTGCCATGTACGAACACTATCTTGATCTACAATTATTGAGTCAGGTAGTCGTGCATTGAGCAATTGAAGCTTCTTATGCGTGGAACTGCGGGTGCTATAGATCGCATAAGTTAGGATGATGGCGACGATTAGCCAAAAGCCAGCGAGAGCTTGCCAGTTATTCCAGTCCTTGGAAACGATCTTCGAGATTGTTCCCCATATGAGCGCGCCGACAAGTACCAACCCGTACAAGCTTCGCAGTAAGAGCTTCGGCCAGTACCACTTCGAACGGAGAGCGTTGCCAACATTCTTTACTTCTTGAGCCGTCAGTTTGCCGCGTAACTGCATAGCCTGTCCATGCACAAGAACAGGTTACATCTTCGGCAGCTTGGAGGTGTCCCAACCGCCGCCGAGGGCTTTGATGAGCAGGACGCTGGCGTCCATCTGGCGGCGTTCGATGTCGATGTCGTTGCGCTCGTTGGCAAGGGCGGTCTGCTGAGCGGTGACCACCTGCAGGTAGGTGTCGAGGCCGCCGACGTAGCGGTTGTTGAAGATCTGCTGCGCCGATTGCGCAGCGTCGGTGGCGCGGTGCTGCTGCCCGGCCTCGGTGTGGAGGACGCGCAGGACAGCGAGGTTGTCCTCGACCTGCTGGAAGGCGGTGAGCGTGGTCTGGCGGTAGTTGGCGACGGTCTCGTCGTAGGCGGCGTTGGTTTGGTTGACTAGGGAGCGCCGCCGGCCATAATCGAAGAGCGTCTCGGTGGCTGTCGGACCGGCGGACCAGAGCAGGCTGGCCGACTTTACCAGATTGGCCAGGGAAGTCGCCTCAAGGCCGGCCGCCGCGCCAATGGTGACGACCGGGTAGTAGGCAGCGGTGGCGATGCCGATGCGGTTGTTCGCCTCCTCGACACGCCGCTCGGCTGCGGCGATGTCGGGGCGACGTTGGAGCAGCTCAGAGGGCAGCTCGACGGGGATGGCTGGCGGCTGGGTGTTCAGGGGCGAATCCGCCAGCGTGTAGGAGGCTGGGGGTTTGCCGATGAGCACGGCGATGGCGTGCTCGTACTGAGCGCGCAGGATGGCCACGTCGCTGGCCTGGACGCGGGCGGCTTCGAGCTGGGTCAGCGCCTGGTCCACGTCGGATTTCGGGCTGACTCCGCCGACGAATCGATTGTTGGTGATGCGGTAGGCCTCTTCGTAGTCGCGGACGGTGTCGTTGAGCAGCTTTTCGGAGGCGTCGGCGGCGCGGGCGTCAAAATAATCCATCGCGAGCTCCGCGTGAAGGCTGAGGAGCGCGGTTTGCAGGTCGGCAGCGGTGGCGGTGGCCTCCTCTCGAGCGACGTTGACGTTGCGACGGATACGCCCCCAGAAGTCAATCTCCCAGCTGAGTTCGACCGGCAACTGGAGGTCGCCGATGAAATCGCCGTTGGTGGGAGCGCTGATGGAGTTGAAGTAGGGACGGTTGGACGACTCGCGCAGGCCGCCGCCGAAGGGTGCCGCGCTGACGGTGGGCGCAAGGAAGGACCGGTTGTACTTTATCTGGGCGCGGGCCTCTTCAAAGCGGGCGGCGGCGGCCTTGACGTTTTGGTTCTCCTGGGCAACCAGCGGCTCCAATTGATTCAACTGCGCGTCGCCGAAGATGGTCCACCAATCGCCGCGGAGCGTGGTGTCGGCGGGCTTGGCCGTCTGCCAGTCGCTTTTTTCCTTATAGGCTGGAGCCATCGGAACTGAGGGCTGGACGTACTTTGGCCCTACCATGCAACCACCCAGCGTAAGCGCCAGCAGGAAAGCGGCTGCGACTCGCGCAGTTGTTGCATGGCCCATCACTGCGCACCCGTCTTGCGCACCGCGCCTACATGAACCGCCTGGCCGGTCGCCAGCGAATCCGAGGGATCGAGGATAACCTGGTCGTTGGCGGTCACGCCGGTGCCGATCTCGACCGTCGCGCCGTGGTCTTTGGCGATCGTAACTGGAACGAGTACGGCCTTGCCGTCGCGCACTACGCCGACCTGCAAGCCCTGGGCGCGGAAGAGCAGCGTGTTCGAGGGCAAGGAGAGGGTCGCAACGTGATCGGGCACCTTGAAGTGGACGAAGACGTACGCGCCGGGCAGCAGCAGACCCTTGGGGTTTGGCACGTCAACTTCGACGTTCAGGGTGCGGGTGGCCTGATCGATAGCGTTGGAGTTGCGGGCGATCCGGCCCATGAAACGCTGCCCGGGATACTCGTCGAGCGTCAGGTCGGCTTCGCCCCCGTCATGGATGGCGGTAGAGTAGGCTTCGGGAACGGCGACGAAGACGCGGATGTCGCCGATGGCGGCCAGGTGGAAGAGCTCCTGCGGCGTGGTGTTGGCACCGGCGGCGATGAGCGAGCCGATGTCGATGCGGCGGGCGGTAACGATGCCGTCAAACGGGGCGTAGATGTTTTCAAAGGATTGCAGCTGTTGCAGGCGACGGACGTTAGCCATGGAGGCGTCGACAGCGGCTTCTTTGGCCTGGGCGTCGCTGACGGCCTGGTCGGTCTCCTGCTTGGAGACGGAGTTCGAGGTGAGCAAGTTTTGATAGCGCGCGGAGGTGGTGCGGGCGAGGTTCAGATTGGCCTGAGAACTCTTCAGGTCGGCTTCAGCAACCTGAAGTTGCTGATCCAGTTCGGGCGTCTCAATCTGTGCCATGAGCTGGCCCTTACGGACACGCGCGCCAATGTCGAAGTACCACTTCTTCAGGTAGCCGCTGGTGCGCGCGTAGATGGGAGTGTCGGTGAAGGCCTGGGTGTTGCCGGGCAAGGAAATCTCATCGGCCAGCTTGGACGATGAGGGGAAGAGGACGTTGACCGTAGGGATTGCGGCGGCGGTTGTCTTGTTCTTGAGGGCGCGCTCGGCGGCCGCGCGCGACAGGACGCCATAGGCGATTACCGACAGCAGGCCGGTAACAAGTACGGCCAGCCCTATCCAAACCGCCGCGGGCAGACCACGCCTGGGACCGCCCGGAGGCGACGGAACGGTCGTGCGTCCTGGCCCGTGGGGGTTGGTCGCCGAGTCGTCCATCACCGGTATGGTTGCCGCTTCCATCCTGTAACTTCTGGTGTTCATCCGTTTAGTCTCCCGCCGCCATGGCGTGTTGCGGCGCTTCCGAAGTTTTAGCCGACATGACGCGCCGTCCGTGCAGCAGGGCGAAGACGCAGGGCACGAAGACGAGCGTCGCCATAGTCGCCATAAGCAGGCCGCCGATGACCGCGCGGCCGAGCGGCGCATTCTGCTCGCCTCCCTCGCCCGCGCCCAGCGCCATGGGAATCATGCCGATGATCATGGCCAAGGCAGTCATCATGACGGGGCGGAAGCGAGTCGCGCCTGCTTCTGTCGCTGCGGCGATCGGGTCCCCATGGTGCTCCAGTCGGTCTTTCGCGAACGATACGACCAGAATACTATTGGCGGTGGCCACGCC
>CAXTWP010000100.1:0-6891 GCA_964247945.1 uncultured Acidobacteriaceae bacterium
GACCATAGCAACACCATACAAAGAAACTCTTATCCATTGCTGCTGGCGTAATCAGCCTATTCTTCGGCTTTTCCGTTGCTGTTCAATTAGCAGCGGTGGCGTTATTGGCCATCGTCGATCGTAAGTCTTTACCAAAGCTTTCCTATGGCTACGCAATGATTATGGCTACATTGACATTCATCTCTTTGGCAGCTTTTATCGTGCGGTCTCGACTCGATCCACTCGCTGAAGCGGCTATCTGGTGAGTGGAGTCCGCAAAAGCATGAACTTACCGTAAAGTCGCATTGTCGGCAACTTCACTCTAGACCAACCGACGAACTTCACGTGTTTGCGCCTCTACACGAACAGCGGGGGCGAGGACGAGGGTGATGGTGGCAGTGTCGCCGACGACGGCCGCCTTGTGGGCGTCGGACTTTTTGCCGCCGTACTGGCCGGTTTTAATGTATTTCTTTGCGTTGTCCCAGGCCCCGCCGCCGTTGTTCATCAGCATGGCGAGCAGGACGCCGGCGATGGTGCCGACCATCAGCAGACCGGCGACGGCCTTGGCTCCGGCGAGATTGACGGGACGCCGCCGATCGACGGCTGGAGCAGACCGGCGACGGCCTGGTAGCTGGGGCTGAAGTTGAGGCTCAGATGGCTGAAAGGCCGCCATCCACGTACAGTTCCACGCCGTTCACGAAGCTGGAGTCGCTTGAGGCCAGGAACAACGCTGCTGTCGCAATCTCCTCGGGTCTGCCGATCTCACCGCGCGGAACCATCGCGGCAAACTGTTTGTTTGCTTCTTCGCCGAGTGGTTTAAGAACGGGTGTGTCAATAGGGCCGGGGCTGATCACGTTCACTCGAATATCCCGGTCTTTCAGGTCGCTGACCCAGGTTCGCGCAAAGGAACGTACGGCTGCCTTGCTCGCGGCATACACACCGAAGGCCGGGAAGCCCTTTATGCTGTTGATCGAGCCGTTCAGAATAATAGAGCCTCCCTTGTTGAACAACTTCAGCGCCTTTTGCACGGTGAACAGAGTGCCGCGCACGTTCAGGTCAAAGATGTCGTCAAAATGCTGCTCCGTCACCTGGTCAATCGTTGCAAATTCACCTCGGCCTGCACTTGCAAAGAGTACATCGATTGAGCCCTTTTCACGCTTCACCGTTTCGAACAGGCGATTAAGATCGTCCAGTTTGGAGACATCGCCCCGCACACCCGTAACGTTGCGCCCAATCTCCTTCACCGCTTGGTCCAGCACGTCCTGACGGCGGCCCGTGATGAAGACGTAGGCACCCTGTTCGACAAACAGCTTTGCGGTTGCCAGCGCCATACCGCTGGTTGCTGCCGTGATTACCGCAATCTTGCCATCCAGCTTTCCCATACTCTCTCCTTTACAGCGATAGCAACACAGTGTTTTGCCGCTAGTCTGAAGCAACAGATGCGCGCCATGATGGCAATGATGCATAAGTTCCGAATGTAGGAACTAATGGTGCTTGTGAATACCTCGGCTATGTCGAAGCATCTACCATGGAGAGGACGCGACGCTCATGAAACCGCTTATCCATCCGGCCATTGAAGATGTTCCGCTCGCGGCGATCCTTCATGCGCTGGCTGATCCGGTGCGAGTCGCACTTTTTGCTGAGATCGTCGCGCAGGAGTGTCCCCGCAGCTGCACCGTGCTCGTGGGTCTGCTCACGAAGCCCGTGCCAAAGTCCACGCTGTCGCAACACCTTCGCATTCTGCGCGAGGCCGGACTCATTCATGGAGAACGGCACGGTATCGAGATGCGGAACGCGTCGCGCTGCGCCGAGATTGAGGGCCGCTATCCGGGATTGATCCCGAAAAGAAGCGAGTCAGCCGGCGCTCCCGCATGGCAGCGGCCACCTAGCAAAGTAGGTCGTACCGCTAATCCTTGACGGCCACCGCGCCCCGCGGTTCTAAACGAACAGCGGGGCGAGGACGAGGGTGATGGTGGCGAGGAGTTTGATGAGGACGTGGAGGCTGGGGCCGGCGGTGTCCTTGAAGGGGTCGCCGACAGTGTCGCCGACGACGGCGGCTTTGTGGGCGTCCGACTTTTTGCCGCCGTACTGGCCGGTCTCGATGTACTTCTTGGCGTTGTCCCAGGCGCCGCCGCCGTTGTTCATGAGCATGGCGAGCAGGACGCCGGCGATGGTGCCGACCATCAGCAGACCGGCGACGGCCTTGGCTCCGGCGAGGTTGACGGGGACGCCGCCGATCGACGGTTGGAGCAGACCGGCGACGGCCTGGTAGCTGGGGCTGAAGTTGCGGAAGAGCAACCCGACGGCGACCGGCAGGCCCACCGCCAGAAGGCCGGGGACGACCATTTCTCTAAGAGCGGCCGCTGTGACGATCGACACGCAGCGGGCGTAGTCGGGCTTGGCGGTGCCGGCCATGATGCCGGGGTTCTCGCGGAACTGGTCGCGGACGTCCTGGACAACCATTTGGGCGGTGCGGCCGACCGCCTTGATGGCGAGCGAGCTGAAGAGATAGGTGAGCATCGCGCCGAGCAGCGCGCCGACGAAGACGGGGACCTCGGCGAGGTTGACGTCGGTGAAGGTCCAGCCTGTGGGCATGAGGCCACCGGCGGCGGCGACCTTGTCGGCGACGATGGTGCGGATTTCTTCGAGGTAGGCCGAAAACAGCAGAAATGCAGCGAGTGAGGCCGAGCCGACGGCGTAGCCCTTGGTAAGGGCCTTGGTGGTGTTGCCGGCGGAGTCGAGCTTGTCGGTGCGGTCGCGGATGGACTCATCCTGGTTGGACATCTCGATGATGCCGCCGGCGTTGTCGGTGATGGGGCCGAAGGTGTCCATGGCGAGGATGTAGGCGGCGCAGGAGAGCATGCCCATGGTGGCGATGGCGGTGCCGTAGATGCCCTTGGCGTAGTTGCTGACGGACGCGACACCGGCGAGGCCCTGCACGCCGCAGTAGTAGCTGAGCAGCAGCGCGGCGGAGATGACGAGGACGGGCATGGCGGGAGTTTCCATGCCGACGGCGAGGCCGGAGATGATGTTGGTGGCGGGGCCGGTGAGCGAGGCCTTGACGATGGACTGGACGGGGCGGTACTGGGACTCGGTGTAGTACTGGGTGATCCAGACGAAGAGGAAGGCGGTGACGAGGCCGATGATGCCGCAGGAGAGCAGCCAGAGCGGCTGGACGCCGGGGCCGTTGAGCATGGCGTAGACGGCGGCGGCGAAGCCCAGCAGGGCCAGGGCGGAGGTGACATAGAAGCCGCGGTTGAGGGCACGCATGGGGTCTTCGTGCTCGTTGGTGGAGACGACGAAGACGCCGACAATGCTGGCGATGAGGTTGATGGCGAGCACGATGAGCGGAAAGAGGATGCCGCGCAGGCCGAAGATGGGGAAGAGGGCCGCGCCGAGGATCATGGCGCCGACGTTTTCGGCGGCGGTGGACTCGAAGATGTCCGCGCCACGTCCGGCGCAGTCGCCCACGTTGTCGCCCACCAGGTCGGCGATGACGGCGGGATTCCTCGGGTCGTCCTCGGGTATGCCCTGCTCGACCTTGCCGACCAGGTCCGCGCCCACGTCGGCGGCCTTGGTGTAGATGCCGCCGCCGAGTTGGGCGAAGAGGGCGACGAGCGAGGCCCCGAAGCCGAAGCCGACAAGCTGGTAGGGGACGGCCTGGGGGTGATCGAGGCCGCCGAAGACAAGGAAGAGGGACGCGACGCCGAGCAGCGAGAGCGCAACCACGACCAGGCCGGTGACCGCGCCGCCACGAAGGGCCATCTTGAGGGCGCGGTCGAGCGAGGTGCGGGCGGCGGAGGCGGTGCGGATGTTGGCGCGGATGGAGCAGTACATCCCGGTGAAGCCGGCGAGGCCGGAGCAGATTGCGCCGACGAGGAAGCTGACGACCGTCTTGAGGGCGTAAGGCTCGGTGCGCGGCGAGAGGCGGTAGCCGATGAAGACGACGATGGCGAGCACCAGCGCGATAACGGCAATGGTCTGGTACTGACGCTTGAGGAAGGCCTCGGCCCCCTCGCGGATGGCGTTCGAGATGGCCTGCATGTCGGGGGTGCCGGCGTCGGAGCCGATGACCTGGCGGGCGAGAAAGAAGGCGAAGGCCAGGGCGAGCAGGGCGACGGCGATGGCGATCCAGAGATAGAGGCGGCCGTCGTCCGGAGCGGTTGCGAGGGGGGCCGAAGTTCCTTGGAAAGCAACCGCGAGGATGGGTGAAGCGTGCATAGACTGCGTCTCCTTGGGATTTCAGCGCGTGCGGCACGGCTTGCGCTGTGAGGGGGCCATTATCTACGAATTGCATGGGATGTGCGAATCGCACGGTGAGCGTGCAGGGCGGCCTTAAACGAAACGGCGCACCGGGAGGGTGCCCGGCGCGCCGCGTGGTTCATCCTTGCTGGTCAAGGACCGGGTTGCTGTCTACCGGCCGGCGATGTGGCCGGAGACCGAGGCGACCGGCTCCGCGGAGGCAGTCTTCGGTGTACCGTGCAGCAGAAGCTCGGTGCGGTGCATGCTCAGGTCGAGACCGGAGGGTCCTTGCGGGAAAGGCTTGTCGCCCTTCAGCCCTTTCCAGAGAATGCGGTTGTAGTCGGCCCCGTTGAGCCGGTCCTCGACGGAGAAGTCCAGACCCTTGGTGACCGCGGCCCAGTAGCTGACGTCGTGCGTGGGGCGGGGGATTGTGTTGAGCGAGCTGGTCTGCGAGGGCAGGGGCAGCTGCGTGTTGTAGAGGTAGAGCGACGGGGCGGCGGTGAAGCTCCAGGTCTTCTGCGTAGTGTCGAAGATGTCGGCCATGGGGACGGCGACCGAATCGTTCAGGTTGAGTTGGCCGATGCCGAGGATGTCCTCCATGGTGCGGACCATGTTGACGGTGTTGTAGGGCGTGGAGACAACAGCCTGCTGCTTGACGTACGGCCCGATGACGTAGGCGGTGCTGCGGTGGGCGTCGACGTGATCCGCGCCGTCCTGGGCGTCGTCCTCGATGACAAAGATCAGCGTGTTGTTCTTGTAGTTGCTGTTGGCGATGGTCTGGGCGACCAGGCCGACGGCATAATCGTTGTCGGCGACCTCAAGCTCCGGCGTGTTGACGCCGAGAAGGGCGCTGCCGTAGTTGCCGGTGTGGTCGTGCGCCAGGCGAAGCAGGGTGAGCGCGGGAAGATTGCCGCCGGTGTTGTAGCTGTCGAACTCACGCTTCCATTCCATGAAGCGGTAATAGTCAGGGAAGGACTGGTCGAAGCCGCGGAAGTAAATGTCTGTATAGGGCGTAAGCGCGACGTTGGCCGGATATGCCACCTGCGTCTTCGAGTTGAAGGGCAGCAGCGTTTCGGGAATGCTGAGCGGGGCCGGGAGCGCACTGCGGGTCAGGTCGACCAGGAAGCCGTAGTTGCGCACCGAGAGACCGGCTTTCAAAGCCGCGTCCCAGATGTAGCCCTGATTGATCTTGCCGGAGGGGCTGTCGGGAGCGGCGGTGTCGACGGTGCCAGGCAGCAGGTCGGGGTCGGCAGGGTTGACGGGGTCGGCAGCGATGCGGCCCGCCGGGGTGGCGATGGAGACGTTGATGTTGCGGTTGGTGCCCTCGGAGTCGTAGGAGACGCCGCGGCCGGCATAGTTCACCGTCACTTGCTTCTCGACCACATCCGGAGCGCGGGCGGAGGTCGACCAGGGCCAGCCGTCCATGCTGACCTCGCTCGAATCGTAGAAGCTGTCGAGCGTGACGAAGTTGCCGGCGATGCCGTGGAGGTTGGGCGTAATTGCCTGGCCGAACTCGGTCAGGTCGGGGTCGCCGTTGCCCTGCTGGAGGTCGCCCAGGACCTGGTCGTAGGTTCGGTTCTCCTTGATGATGTAGATGACGTGCTGGATGTTGTTATGGAGGAACGCCATGGTGGCCTGGTCGGCGGCGGAGACGACGCGGCTGAAGTGGTTGTTGTCGGCGACCAGTTCGGTCAGCTTGTTCAGTTCGGAAGGCGACGGCACGGGGAAGCTCTGGAAGCCGGCCTTGATGAGCTGTAGGCTGTACTGGTTGGCCGCCTGGCACTGGCTGTAGAGCGCGGTGGTCAGGCCCTTGCAATTGCCGGGGTTGGGGCCGGTCGGCGACTTGCCGTTGACCACGTACATATACTTGCCGTCGCCGCTGAGGCTGACGGAGTTCGGGTACCAGCCGGTCGGGATCAGCCCCGCAACGTAGCTGTTCGATATGAGGAAGTTGAGCGAGACCACAGCCACATTGTTGGTGTTGCCGTTGGTGACATAGAGCGTCTTCTCATCCGCCGAGAGCGTGACGCTGTTGGTGTTGCTGCCGGTGAAGTTCTTACGGTCGGCCGGAAGCAGACCCGCGGGCGTGCCGACCGGGATCGTGCCGAGCAGCTGCGGATACTGGCTGTCGATGACGGCGACGGAGTCGGTCTCGTCTTCGGCGACATAGAGGCGCGTTCCCTCTGCGTTGAGCGTCATCTTGTTCGGCTGGCCCTTCAGCTTGATGCGCGACTTGACGCTGGGGGTGGTGCCGATGTTGCCGACCACGACGACCTCGCGGTCCCGCACGCTGGAGACGAAAGCGGTTTCGCCTGCGAGGCAGACCCACAGCGGATACTCACCGCCTGGGACGCCCGCCTTGGCCGCGTTGGTCTTGCCGGGACGCAGGTCGAGTTCGCCGGTCCTGGCCCAAGTGCCTTTGGTGTTGGTCAGGATGCTGATGGAGTCGTTGTAATAGTTGGCGACGACGAGCGTCAGGCCGTCCGAGGTGATGGCGATGCCGGCCGCCTCGGGGCTGACGCCGAGACCGTTGCCGGTTGTGTGTCCAAGCTTGATGGGGCTCTGCGCCTGCTCGGCCCAGGTGCCGCTTGCGCCGAGCGAGTAGAGATGGACGTTGTCGTTATCGCCGCCGGAGACGTAGAAGGCGGTGCCGGAAGGATCGAAGACAAT
>CAXTWP010000100.1:6901-8133 GCA_964247945.1 uncultured Acidobacteriaceae bacterium
GTACCTGGATGACCTGCTTCTTGACCGGGAGCTTGTTGGTGATGTCGTAGATGAAGACGTACTCGTTGGAGTCGGCGTTGTTCTGCGCGCCGAGGTTGGCTCCCGAGGTGTTGTTGTAGAGGTTGTAGCCGCTGGTGAGGATGAGCAGCGTCTTGTGGTCCGGGCTGGTGACGCTGGTCACCGCCTGGCCGGCCAGATACTCAGGCGCGTCGGCGAGGCCGGGATTGAGCGGCTCGAAGCGGGCGTTGGTGGGGGCGAGCGGTGTGAGCACCTGCCCGGTGTTCGGCAGCACTTGGGCGTTCGGCGCGACTGCATCGTCATCGTCGTCGACGACGGTGGACTGGGCATGGGAGCTGAGCGACACGCAAAGGGCAAGGGCGCCCGCAGCGGTGAATGTTCGGGAGAAGAAGCGGGGATAGTGCATAGATTAACCTCCACAACGGTGCGGACCAGTGTTTGCCAGCGCGGCGTACGGGCTGGATGGATCCCCAAAGGTCGCGCACAGCAACGTACCTTCAAGGGAGCGAGCTTGAATAAGGACAACGCTCCCAACATGAGCCGAAGCGGGACACAAAGTCCGCACGAAATGATTAATTTTTGACGTTGATCTAGAAATCAGCATGTAACGTGTTGTTGAAGTACCTCTATTAGGCTCGTGCTCTATGGTGAACCGTCGAGTATGCGGTGCTTTCCTTTTTGGCTCGGTCTTCCTGCATAGTCCAGCGAGCCTTGCGCAAATCGACCGCGCCGGCCTCAACGGCACCGTCCGCGATCCTTCCGGCCGGCCTATTCCGCTCGCGAGGATCGAGGTGGTTCGCCTCGATACCGGCATAGAGCGCGATGCGGTATCGTCCTCCACCGGCATGTACGACGCGCCCGAGTTGCCGATCGGTATCTACCGTGTGCGCGTTGCCGCAGCGGGCTTTGAGGAGGTAACGATTCCGCGGATCGAGCAGAGCGTCGGCCACACGCGCACTCTCGACATCACGCTGCCGGTCGCGGGTGTCGTCCAGCAGGTGGATGTGTCGGACGTTGCGCCGCAACTGGACGAGACCACCGCCACCTGGGGCGCGCGCATCGAGCGCGAGCAGGTGGAGCAGCTTCCGCTTAATGGGCGCAATTGGGCCACGCTCACCGCTCTGGTGCCCGGCGCGGTCGACACCGGCGGCAGCAACCAGCGCAGCATCCGCTTCGCCGGGCGGGGATTGGACGACAACAACTTTACCTACGAC
>CAXTWP010000100.1:8143-9258 GCA_964247945.1 uncultured Acidobacteriaceae bacterium
TCGTCAACCAGGCGCAGCAGCCGTTTGTCCGGCTCGCGCTGCCGACGGAGTCGATCGAGGAGTTCCGCATCGACACCATGCTGTTTACCGCCGAGAACGGCAGCACGCCGGGCGGCCAGGTGGCCGTCGCGTCCAAGTCCGGCACCAATGTTGTGCATGGATCGCTGTTCGAGTTTGTGCGGAACAGCATGTTCGACGCGCGGCAGCCGATCGACACACTGAATCCGACCAAGCCGGCCTTCCGGCTGAACCAGTTCGGCGGCGGCCTGGGTGGCCCCATCGTGCAAGACAAGACTTTCTTCTTCGTTACGTATGAAGGCCTGCGGCAGACGCTCGGGCAGACGCTTCCGGGCTTCGTCCCGACCGACGCCGTCCGCTCCCAGGCCGCCGCAAGAAGCCCCGCGCTTGTTGCAGTGCTTACGGCGTATCCGGAGCCGACGATTGCGAATCCAGGCGCGGGACCTAACTTCGTCAGTTCCGGCCGCCAGCTTGACCACGAAGACTCCGGCATGGTGCGGGTCGATCACCGCTTCCGGGCCAGCGACAGCGCCTATGCACGGTTCAATTTTGATGCCGCGGTCAGCACCGTCCCTCTGGCCCAGGGCGGCAGCTACCTCAACGACCGGCAGACCGTCGAGTCCCGGCCGGCCAATGCCGAGGTGGAGCATCTGCACCTCTTCTCAGCGCGGCTGCTGAACGAGGAGAAGTTCGGCTTCAATCGCGGGAATGTCTACACCACGAATGTGAGCGGCCTGGGTTCGCCGTACGCGGTGAGCGTGTCCGGTTTAACGACGCTCGCCAACAACCAGTACAAGATCGGCGTCGGCAACTCCTTTGCCTACATCGATAACGCCACCTGGGTGAAGGGCGCGCACACCCTGAAGTTCGGCGTGGAGGTTCGGCGCATCCAGCTCAACCAGGGCAATACGGCCAGCGGGACCGCGTCGTTTGCTTCCCTGACCAGCTTCATCAACGACGCCGTCAGCTCCGCCAGCTATGCCGCGCAGCTGCCCGTCAACGGACTTCGCAAGACGGAGGTCTACAGCTACGCGCAGGACGAGTGGAAGCTGCGCGCCAACCTGACCTTGAACCTGGGCCTGCGCTATAGCTTGTAC
>CAXTWP010000101.1:0-1486 GCA_964247945.1 uncultured Acidobacteriaceae bacterium
AGGTGGAGTTCCGTACCGAGTTCTACAACATCCTCAACCACACCAACCTGTATCTGCCTTCCACCATCGGCGGCACCAACGGCGCAACCGCAAGTACCGGCGGCCAGATCACCAGCACCTTCGAGCCGCGCATCATCCAGTTTGGCCTGAAGGTGCTCTACTAGCAGTTTGCCTGATGGTGTGGAGGTTGAAGCACAGATTGCCTTCGGGAATGACAAACAAGAAGACAAACGCGCTCCTACTCCATTTGCGACTTTGCTCTAGGAAGTTTAGTCCTCTGATGGCACAAATTAGTACTCAACCCTTACCCTGTGGACTACTTATGAATAAGCCACCAGGGTGGCCAAAGATAAAAGCCACTAAATACCTACGCCCCGTTTACACATATCGGTTTATATCTTTGCGCATCTTTGCGTAAAAGGTCGTGCGTTGGGATGATAGTCAGCTAAACGGATTGAAGACGTTGCAGGAACCGTTTCTCTGCTTCGGCAAGTAGATCTTGACCTAGACCCTATCTAGAACAGCAGGAACTTGGGCGCCAGCCTGGACGGGACGAACAAGATAGACAATCCCGCGAGCAACGCTATTCCGCCAAAGACCAAAGCATTTTCACTTAGGATCTCTCCCGCCTTGATCAGAAGACCGCCCAGCAACGGACCTGCCGCAGCGCCCAGACAGGCCACTCCAGAGAGGGCACCGACCGCAGTAGCACGCGAGGTTTGCGGATAATGAGCCGCCATCATGCCGAAGAGTACCGACTGATTTCCGCACGCGACTGCCCCGGCAACAAAGACCAGCAGCTTCAACATCAACGCGGGCCCGTGCAGCGCGAGACACCCAAGCGAAACGGCGGCGACGACAAACATCGTGACCAAGACGTTGCGACCGCCGAGCCGATCGGCAAGCCACCCTCCCAGCAATCCTCCGCAAAGGCTGCCGATGTTGAGCAGAAGCAGGAACTGCAGCGCGGAGCCAAGCGGGTATCCGGCTCGCCGCATGAGTTGTGGAAGCCAAGTATTCAAAGCAAACGAAAGCAGGAGAGCCAAGGAGTTAGCGGCGGCGAACAGCGTTGTGGACAGCGCCGCCCGACCTTGCAGTACGCCGCGCCATGGGTTCGGCTTCGCCATCGTCGACGAAGGATCTCCCGGTGCCAACAGTGCCTCGCGTCGCTTCTGGGAGAAAGAAAGCAGCCACGGGGACCAGGGTACCAGTGGCAGTGCTCCGAAGCCGAATAGTCGCGAAAACCAACTTGTCCGATCAGGAGCAAGGACACCGCGGGCGCGAGTATTGCTCCAACCCCAAACCCGCCCAGCATGATCGCATTGAATAGCACCTTCCTGTTCTGGGGGGCGAACTCAAACACCTGTGCGATAGCTGTGGGGGGGGAATGCCGGCTATTCCGACGCCCGCTAGAAAGCGAAATAGCGCAAACAAGCCAGGGGTTGGGGCCACGGCCACCAATAACATCATTAGGGAGAAGAAGGAC
>CAXTWP010000101.1:1496-9224 GCA_964247945.1 uncultured Acidobacteriaceae bacterium
CCGATAAACATGCGCCGGCGGCCAAGCCGATCACTGAGCCAACCGGCAAGCGGAGCCCCGACAAACATGCCCAGCAACACCACACCGCCGATCGCGCCAACCTTTGCCGGAGTGAGAGTCCACGGGGAATGTGCCAGCAGAGCCGGTACGGCGGACCCTTACACAATGAGATCGTACCCCTCAAACAAAAAGGCGCCGAAGCCGATGGCTACAACAATCAAAGCTGCTTGGACAGAAGTGGCGGGCTTGAGGGCCGATTGCACCGGAACCATGGAAGGCTCTCCTTGGGAGCTTCCCAAATTGAGTTCAATCAAGAAAACTCGCAATTACACCTTTGAATGACATCCGAACCCGCATGGGCTCGGGATCATAAACCGGCGCGAAGGTGACCTTATATGCATGCCTATCCTCAACCATGAGAATAAACGTTGTAAATACTATGAAAAGGCTAGCGCGCAAACGCCGCCCCTCAACTCCGCCCGGATCTACTCGCAGGCCTTTGAGCGCATTCGCGTCTTCGTCGAATGTCAAACATGACAGAGGCGGCGCTCGAGTGTTTGCAATCGATTAAGCAATGGACTCTTGCTCCTGGGCCAGCTCTAAACTCGGGCGAAGTCTAAAACAGATTGAATATCTATTGCGATTTGCTCACAGACGGACGTATATTTATGTTCGCAATCGTAAACGAACCGGAACACGATTATAGAAATGCCATGTCAACTTCGCGGAACCGAATCGCCGCTCGACTGAAGCTCAATAGCAAAACTCTTCCCATCTGGATCAGCACACCATTTGGATTTCTTCTAACGTTCGTAATCAGCCTGCTCTTCTATCCTAGGCTTCTTCCCGCGCAGGTTGCTACAGGCGACGTTCTCGGCGGCGTTACCGATGTGACGGGATTGATCATTCCCGGAGCCTCTATCCGTCTTGAAAATGTGGGCACGCACGAAGTACGCTCCTCAACGACCAACAGCGCGGGCGAATACGTCTTCAGCGCCTTTGCAGCCGGGCACGTATCCATCACGGTCGTCTCTCCCTCATTTAGAACCTTCACTGAGACCAACGTCGTGGTTGCCGCTACGGATCGCACTCGGATCAATGCCGTTCTGCAACCGGGTACCGTTGATGATCGAGTCGAGGTCACCGCGAGTCCATCCTCGCTGCAGACGGACAGCACCACCGCCGGCAACACGATCACGGAGAAAACCCTGCTGGATGCACCGAACAACGGTCGCAACTACGTCGCACTCATCCAGGTGCAGGCAGGCGTCAACGCCGGCTCGGCGGGAAGTCTGTCCAGCGGTTCGGCGCCTACCGACCGAAGACTGCCCTCCAATGTGTCCGCGAACGGTCAGGAAGAGCTCTTAAACAACAATCAGGTGGATGGTCTCGACAATAATAGCCGCGCGCTGGGAGCGCCATTGTTGCGTCCTTCCGTTGAGGCAATCGCGGAGACGCGTACCGACATCAATCTCTATCGTGCCGAAGTTGGACGGATCGGCGGGGCCGCGATCAATGTGATCACCAAATCGGGTGACAACCAGATCCACGTATCGATGTATGAATTCTTCCGCAATGACATCACGGACGCCCGCAACTTCTTCGCTCCCGCGTCGGTAATTGCGCATAAGCTTAAACTACGCCGTAACCAGTATGGCGGCAGCATCTCTGGCCGCGTCACACGAAATAAAACCTTCTTCTTTGCGGATTACGAAGGCCTGCGTAGAAGTGACGGCAATAATTATGTGTATATCTCTACCGTACCCACGGCATCTGAGGAAGCGAACCCAGGCGTTATCTGCGATCCCACTCTTCCCGCTGCGGCAACATGCATCAATCCGCTAACGGGGCAGACCATTCCGTCGGTAGCCACTGCAAGCATCAATCCTACGACCCTCGGCTACTTCAAACTTTTCCCGACACCAAACCTTCCGGGGGTCAGTAATAATTTCATCTACAATCCCGCAGCCATCCTTAGTCAGCAGCTTGGCGATGGAAGGATCGACCACCACTTCGGCCCAAACGATACTCTGTTTGGGCGTTACTCCTACAACACCACGCAGGCGTTCACCCCGCCATACTTGCCGAACATAAACGAAGTTGCCGCTGGAGGAAGTCTCGCGGGAGCCGGTCCCAGCAATAACGGCACCGTCACTCATAATGGGCAGTTCGGCTACACCCACATCTTTGCGCCCAATCTTCTTTTGAAGTTGAAGGCGGGATATACCTATTTTAATCTCGCTTCGACATCGCTCAACAATGGCGTCAACTACAATAATAGCGCTCCCTACCTCATTCCCAACGCAAACCAATGTCCGACATGCACGGGCCTGGCTCCAATCCAGATCGCCGGGTATGCGGCACTAGGCGATACCCTGGCGATTCCTGTTGGCGACATTGAACATGTGACTCAATTTGCGGGAGTGCTCAGCTACACCAGGGGGCCGGCACAATCTCAAGTTCGGCAGCGCTCTCATCGTAACTTCAGCTACCAACTGCAGCTGTTTCCCAAAGGCTTGAGCCTGTTTGCCGATGCCTCGCCCCAGCTTGCCTTGGCTAACTTCTTGCGAGGCAACAACTATTTGTCAAACCGCCAGGCACTTCTTAATAAATTGTATGATCGGCTTTGGGAACCCTCAGTCTATGCTCAGGATGACTGGCGCGCCACGGATCACCTGACCTTCAACTTCGGCCTTCGCTATGACGTGTTTACCAAGGCCAACGATAAGTACGGCAACTATGCGAACTTCGATCTAAGCTCGCTGACGCTGATCAAGAACGCTACAGGTGGCATTCGGAACGTCTACACCGAGCTGAGTCCGCGGATTGGTTTTGATGCTACTATTTCGCCCGGCACCATGCTTCGCGGAGGGTTCGGTCTTGCTTTTATGTAGGTGACTCTAATACCAGCCTTGTTCTTAACAACCCTGGCGTAGGCATCAACACGAGATTTGTCTTTAACCCGGCCCCATTTAACGTTACCGGCGTTCCCCCGGCGGTTCCGCAGCCCACCAGCACTGCTAATCTTAGCGGTACGGTGATCTCGAAGCCTTTAGATAATCCGGACAGCTACTTGGAGCAGTTCAACCTGCTCCTTCAAAAGACTATAGAGGCACGGTCTTTTCCGTCGGATATGTCGCGGAACTTGGCCGTCACATTATCAATGAAGTCCCGAATGTGGATATCCCTGCTCCAACAGGGCCTGTACCAGCGAACACTCCACCACCGGTGTTTATGTACGCCGCGCAACTTCCCAACGTGAATACCATCAACTACTATGCAAGCTTTGGTTCCTCATCCTATAACTCGTTCCAGGCGACGCTGGAGCGACGCATCTCTAAAGGGCTAACTGCGAACTTCAACTATACCTACTCGCACAACCTTGATGATGTCAATCAAACTTTCGATGGGGATGGCCCGCTTGCCAATGGTTTTGGCTTGCTGACTCACAGTGTCGGCACGTACGACTACGGCAACTCTCCGCTCGATCTCCAAAGTCGCTTTGCCGGCTTCTTCAGCCACGATCTCCCCTTCGGCATCTCCGGATAGAGGCTATATCGCATGGTGGCGGGCGGTCTCAGGCTGAACGGCCTCGGCTTTTGGCAGACCGGCAGTACATTTACGGTGCTCTCCTCGGTGACGCAGACAAACGGCTTGGCGACCATCAACCTTCCAACGATCACAGTTGACAGGCCTAATCTGGCCGCGCCCATTAAGACCAGCGGTTCCCTCAATCAGTTCTCAGCATCGGTTCGTTCGCGCAACAACCGCTCGGCACTGCTGAGATGAACGACGAAATCAAGTGTTTGGCCTCGATCTTCGTCGCGGCGATCTTTCTTTGTGCAAAACGATTGCTCTTCGTGACGCGGTTCGTGTCGAGCTGCGAGCGGAGTGTTTCAATTTCACCAATACGCCGAATTTTGCGGCACCGAACCGAACGCTCGCAAGCTACGCAACCAATGCAAACGCCGCCGCTGGAGGCAGTCTCGCAACGAAAGCAGGTGGATTCGGCTCAATCACGAACACGGTTTTTGGCTACTCGACTCGAGAGTTCCAGTTTGCCGCTCGCTTCAACTTCTAATTTGCATTGTTCTTCTTGAAAATTCAGGCGCAAAAGGCTCGGGGCATTTTGCTCCATCATCATACTGTATATGATGCCTATGACGCGTGACGAAAACTTACGTCCAGCCCTCCGACAAGGTTCCATCCGCAACAACTGACCTGCGCAGGTGCATCTCCTAATGATCGCCCGCAAAGCCTTTGTTGCTATCAAAGAACAGGTTATGAGACGAAGAAGCCTGTAGCCTTTCCGACATCAGTAGAGTTCTAGTGAACCTATTTACAATGCTTATTCTAAGGTAGAGCATGGCCATATTCGACGAGGTAGCCGTGGCCAGACAGACCGTACCTTCATGCTTCACGTACTCTCACCGGAGCATCCCAGCAGTCTTCTCTTTGGCGGGCATAGCCTTAACGCTAATGCTTGTAGTAAGGGCCCGTCCGGCTACGGCCCAAGCGGTCAAAGCAAAACTGCACGGGACCGTGACTGATAACACCGGTGCCGTGATCCCCAAAGCGACTGTTATCGCAATCCAAGTTGAGTCTGGACAAAGCGCGACAGCAGTCTCGTCAAAATCGGGAGAGTACGTTTTACCCAACTTCCCGGTCGGCGCTTATGTTGTCAAGGTTACCGCTCCAGGATTTAAAACATACAGCCGGACGGGGATTGTTCTTCAGGTCTCCAACGATCTTTAGGTGAACGCTCCGTTGACTATCGGTGCTACGGACAGCGTGGTCAACGTTGACGCGGGGGCCAGTCAGGTGCAGACCGAGGATAACTCCATCAACACCGTCATCGACCAGGCACGTACCGTGGATCTACCACTGAACGGGCGAAACGCGGCCAACCTGGTCCTGCTCTCCGGCAGCGCGGCGCCTACCGGGACCGGCCATGTCGCGTCTTCTTCCAGCTACGGCTCAGTCGGACCGAACGCAGTCGGCGGCGCAGTCACTATCTCGGTCGCCGGTGGACAGGCGAACCAAATTAACTACCTGCTCGATGGCGGCGACAATAACGATAATGCTTTCAACACGAACCTGCCGTTTCCGTTTCCGGATGCCTTACAGGAGTTTTCTGTGCAAACCACAGGATTGTCGGCGCAATATGGTCTTCATCCTAGCGGCCCGGTCAACATCGTGGCCAAGTCCGGCACTAAGCAGTATCATGGGTGGCGTCTTCGAATTCTTACGGAACAATTACGCCAATGGCAGCAACCGAGTTACAGGCCTGGTTGACAGCCTGAAGCGCAATCAGTATGGCGCGTTTGCGGGCGGCCCAATCTTGCATGACAAGCTTTTCCTTTTCGCCGGCTATCAAGGAACAGCGCTGCGTATCTCTCAGGGCAACACGGCCATCATTCCAACAAGCGCTCAGCTTGCGGGTAATTGGGCGCCTTACTTCCAGGCCCCCCAGGCGCGGAGCCCCACTAACACGTGTCCTGTTACCGCGGCTCTTTCCAGATCCCTTCTGTCGGCCGGCTTTATTACAGCCAATGCAACCACCTGCACCGCCACTATTTCCGCTAGTCTCTACAGCACTGTGGGCCAGAATGTCGCCAAGCTCCTGCCGACGGGGTCCACCGATGCTTTGGGCAACATCACCTTTTCAACGCCATACCCGCAAAACGAAACCAGTGGATCGGCCGGCTTGATCATACAATTTCATCACGTCAGAATTTCTTTGCTCGCTACTTTATGACTAACTACAGTGCGCAGCCGCTATTTGCCGGCGACCTGCTAAATTCGATTAATCCGGGATTGATTGACCGCAATAAGACGCTGACGCTCGGCTACAACTTCATCATCAACCCTAAGCTGACGAACTCGCTCCGGCTGACTGGAAACCGGCTTGCCGTGCAAAGAAACCCGGCCACCGATCTGCCGAATCCAGTTTCGCTCGGGTCCAATATGACGAACACCGAACCCGATTTCCTATATCTGAATGTAATCGGTGCTTTTCAGGTGGCCTGCGGGCCTTGCTCTCCGTTCGCCATCGTCACCAACCAGCTTCAGGTGGCGACTGATCTTTCCCGAGTTGCCGGCAAGCACTTCACTCAAGTCGGTTTCGACTATATCGAGCAGATGTACAATCAGAAGCATTTCAAAGACGAGAATGGATGCTTTACTTTTAGCGGGAGCTACTCTGGCCTTTCGATCGCTGACCTCCTTTAGGGGCACCCAGCACTTTGACGCAATCAAACGGCGGTGGCGGGGGCGCCCTCCTGCATCTGCGCCAAAACTACTTCGGCTACTACGCGCAGGACACTTTCCACCTCACCAAGAATCTAGTTATCAACTATGGTGTTCGTTGGGAGCCATTGTTTCCCGCCTACAACAAGGATAACCAGGGGCAAACCTTCTCGCAGGCTAACTTCAACGCAGTCATTACGTCGCAGGTTTTCTCCAACGCGCCGGCGGGCCTTCTCTTTGTTGGTGATCCAGGTGTTTCCAACAGTATCGTGACTAGTAAGCTGGCCGATGTTTCACCTCGGTTCGGCTTCGCCTTTGACCCGACCGGACAAAGCAAGCAGAGCATTCGGGGCTCCTAAGCTTTGGTCTTCGACGAGCCGGATACTGATCAGGCACTTGAATACACCAACTCCGGCACCCCATATGGCGGAGCGGTCAGCGTCGCCTTTAACAATGCCGCTTACAAGAAGAACTTGGATAGCCCTTACCAGGGCATTAAAGGAGGAAATTCTTTTCCCAGCGCGTATCCTCTGCCTTCTAACGTTCCATTCTCCGCTTCTAGCATTTCTCCGCAGGTCAACCCTCCGAACGCGGGAAAGCCGTACATGAACCAATACAATCTCAGCTATCAATACCAAGCTGCGGGAAAGTTCTTGCTCACAGCCAGCTACTTGGGAACGCACTCCATTCATCTTTATGGTTTATTCCTGCTGAAGTATGGGCAGTATATTCCGGGTAACTCGACCGGCGTAGCGGGGTCCTGCGGGTCGGTAAACCCAGTTCCTGCAGCAAACGCACCCTGCTCCACCACCAGCAACACCACGGCTCGGCTAAAACTCGCATTGCAGACCGGAGACGCCGGTGCGGGCATCCGCTATGGTGCGTTCAATGCTTTCGCACCTTACGGCACGGCCAACTACAACGGATTGATCCTCACCGCAAATCATCCATTCACCAATAGCTTCACAGTACTGGCGAACTATACATACTCAAAGTGCCTTGCAAACATCAATTCTCCGGTGATACTAGCCCGGCCCCGCAGAATCCAGGCAACCTGGCCGGAGAGTATGGCCACTGCAACTTCGACATCACTCACAACTTCACAATTTCCGGAGTGACCGTAACACCCAAGTTCCAGAATCATTTGCTCAACAAGGTTGCGGGCGGCTTCCAGGTAAGTCCGCTGTTCGGGTATCGTTCAGGGATGCCATTTACGGTGACCGACGGCACGGACGTGTCACTCACGGGCCTCGGGTCGAATCGGCCCAACCTGGTGCCCGGAGCTGCGGTGTACCAGCACAACTTCTACACGAGCACGACGTTCCCCAAATATCCACAATGGTACAACAAAGATGCCTTTACTCCGGCTGCGACGGGTACGTTCGGCAATGAGCAACCCATGTCGTTGCGGGGACCTGGATACGCCAATTTAGATCTAGCGATTTCAAAGTTGTTCTCGGTGCGCGAACGATATAAGCT
>CAXTWP010000102.1:0-8485 GCA_964247945.1 uncultured Acidobacteriaceae bacterium
ACGTCGATCAGACCCGCTTCGGTGAGTTCCTTCAGGTGATGCGAGACAGTGGCGGCGGTAATGTCTCGGTGTTCAGCGAGCGCGCTGCAGGGCATCGTGTCGCAGCGGGCGATCTGCTCAAAGATGGCGAAGCGGCGCGGGTCAGAGAGAGCGCGAGCAATAGCTGCCGTTTGCTCAGGCGTAAGGGCCGTCGGCATGACCTCATTGTAGTAAACCTGCGCTAAACGGGAGGGCGGAACTGCGCGCGCCGTTCACGCTGAAAGACATAACCGAAAGCTGGAAGCGCGGCGGTCAGCAGGAGCAGCGAAGAAGGTTCGGGCGACACTGCGACGGGCTCCGAAAGCGTGAGAAAATCGATGCTTGCCCCGTAAGGAGAGCTTGCGCCGGGATAGTAGATGTTGCCGCCGTTGACGTTACCTCCCGTGAACCCGGTAAAAGACGGGGAGACCGAGAAGGCCAGCTCCGTTGCGCCACTGGCGGTCGCAATGTAAACGAGGTCGTACGAGATGCCGCCGTAGCCCTGGTGAGTCTCGTCCACAACCTTGGTGAAGAGGTCGTTGTCCGGCCCGGTGGCATAGAGCGTGGAGTCGAGCACCGCGCCGGTGCCGTTGTTGACGGTGAGAGTGCCCCCAAGGGTCGCTCCGTCAGAGAGAAGGCCGTTGGCGGAAAAGTCGATGGTGTCGGCTTTGGCGAGGGTAGCGGCGAGAACTACGACTCCCAACGAAAGCGTTTGGGCAAACCTGCTCATGGAGTGGCTCCTAAGGGATGTTGCGTGGACCGGTTGCATAGGGTCAGTATACAAACCCCTTACAGAGCGAGCAGCGCAAGAGTCGGAGTTCTACGGGAGCACCAAGGTCCGTTTCGAATTTATCCACGGATCGTACTGTGCGCTATATAGTGCTTCCGTCATCGATTTATACCTTCGGGCCGTATCTGATGAGCGCTGAACAGGCATTTGTGAAGTATTAGGCGGGCACCGGCACTCTTAGGACCCGCCTGAGGAAAACACTCTAACTTATTGAACGATAATAGTTGTTATTCCTGCTGTAGACTGAATTCAGTGTCTCCTGTAGCCTCCAACTCGTTTCGGCAAGTGTGTGCGGAGCACGGAATTGCCGTAACCCATCAGCGGCAGGTGCTTTACGAGGTGATGCAGGGAATGGAAGGCCATCCCAGCCCGGAAGAGGTCTATACGCGGGTGCGGGAACGGGTGCCGTCTATCTCGCTGGCGACGGTCTACAAGAACATCCACCTCTTCGTGGAAAGCGGCGTCTTCCGCAAGATGAGCCTGCATCACGGCTCGGTGCGGGTGGAGATGAACGAGGCCGCGCACCACCATCTGGTGTGCTCGAAGTGCAAGACGATTGCGGATATCGGGGAGCAGGATTTAGAACTCATGCCGAAGCGCAGCCGGCTGCCCGGTGGATTTCTCGTGCAGCGGTATGCGGTGGATGTAATCGGGCTTTGTGCGAAGTGTCAGGGGTGAGATGTTCAGCAAGCATCGAGGACTAGGGATCAGTGCAACCGGGTCCTGAGAACGAAACGCAGCACAGCAGGGGCGGTACGCCGCCGATATAAAGGAGAGCATTTTGGCAAACGAGATCAAATGTCCGGTAGTCCATGGTGGCGGTCAGGCTGCGATGCAGGGAGCGGGACGCGGCGCGGATGGAAAAAACGCCACCGAATCCCCGATGCACGGCGCGGTCACCCATACCGCCGAAGGGATCAAGACCAACTTCAACTGGTGGCCGAACCAGCTCAACCTCTCCATCCTGCACCAGAATTCAAAACTCTCAGATCCCATGGAGCCCGGCTTCGACTACGCGGAAGAGTTCAAGCAGCTCGACCTCGACGCCGTCATCAAGGATCTGCACGAGCTGATGACCAGCTCGCAGCCCTGGTGGCCGGCGGATTATGGTCACTACGGGCCCTTCTTCATCCGCATGGCCTGGCACAGCGCGGGCACCTACCGCATCAGCGACGGCCGCGGCGGCGCGGGGATGGGCACCCAGCGCTTCGCCCCCCTGAATAGCTGGCCCGACAATGTTAGCCTCGACAAGGCGCGCCGGCTGATCTGGCCGATCAAGCAAAAGTACGGCAGCAAGATCTCCTGGGCCGACCTCATCGTTCTAACCGGCAACGTTGCTCTTGAATCCATGGGCCTCAAGCCCTTCGGCTTCGGCGGCGGTCGTGCCGACGTCTGGGTACCGCAGGAGGACATCTTCTGGGGTCCCGAGGGCAAGTGGCTCGGCAGTGAACGCTACAAGGGCGACCGCGAGCTCGATCATCCCCTCGGCGCGGTGCAGATGGGCCTCATCTACGTGAACCCGGAAGGTCCGGACGGCAAGCCCGACCCGCTCGGCTCGGCGCGCGACATCCGCGAAACCTTCGGCCGCATGGCCATGAACGATGTAGAGACCTTCGCGCTGATCGCCGGAGGCCACACCTTCGGCAAGGGTCACGGCGCGGCCCATGCGGAACAGTACGTAGGTCCCGAACCCGAGGGAGCGCCGATCGAGGAGCAGGGCTTCGGCTGGAAGAACAGCTTCGGCAAGGGCAATGCGGAGAACACCATCTCGAGCGGTCTCGAAGGCGCGTGGACGATGAACCCCACCCAGTGGGACAACAACTACCTGGAGAACCTGTACGGCTTTGAATGGGAGCTGACCAAGAGCCCCGCCGGTGCCTGGGTATGGACGCCGCAGGCAGGCGCGGGCGCGGGCACAGTCCCCGATGCGCACCTCGCCGACAAGCGCCACGCTCCGGTGATGTACACCTCGGACCTCGCGCTGCGGATGGACCCGATCTACGGGCCGATCGGCAAGCACTTCCTCGAGCATCCCGAAGAATTTGCGGACCAGTTCGCCCGGGCCTGGTTCAAGCTGACCCACCGCGACATGGGACCCAAGGTCCGCTACCTCGGTCCGCTCGTTCCCGAAGAGACGCTGATCTGGCAAGATCCCGTTCCCGTTGCCGACTATCACCTGATCGGCGAGGCTGAGTTTGCATCGCTGAAGGCCAAAATCCTCGCGTCCGGCCTGTCCATCTCAGAGCTGGTCTCGACCGCCTGGGCGTCGGCGGCTTCCTTCCGCGGCACCGATAAGCGCGGCGGCGCCAACGGGGCGCGGATCCGCCTGGCGCCGCAGAAGGACTGGGAGGTCAACGACCCGGCCGAACTGGCCGCGGTGCTGCCGGTTCTCGAGCAGGTCCAGCAGGACTTCAACGCCGTCCAGAACGGCAGCGGCAAGCGCGTCTCCATGGCCGACCTCATCGTTCTCGGCGGCTGCGCAGCCGTCGAAGAGGCCGCCAGGCGCGCTGGTCACGACGTAACAGTTCCCTTCGCGCCGGGACGCACCGACGCCACCCAGGAGCAGACCGACGTGCAGTCCTTCTCCGTTATGGAGCAGACCGCCGACGGCTTCCGCAACTTCCTCCAGGTCGGCCATCCGACTCCGGCGGAGGCGCTGCTGGTCGACCGCGCACAACTGCTAACCCTCACCGCGCCAGAGATGACCGTGCTGATCGGCGGCCTCCGGGTGCTGAACGCCAACTACCGCCAGTCGAAGGACGGCGTCTTCACCGACCGGCCCGAGACCCTGACCAACGACTTCTTCGTCAACCTGCTCGATACGGCGACGGAGTGGAAGCCTTCGGCCACCATCCTTGGCTCGTTTGAGGGCGTGGACCGCGCCACCGGCGAGCAGAAGTGGAGCGCCTCGCGCGTCGATCTGATCTTCGGCTCGAACTCCCAGCTGCGAGCCATCTCGGAGGTCTACGCCTCCGGCGACGCAAAAGAAAAGTTCGTTAAGGATTTCGTCGCCGCGTGGAACAAGGCGATGAACCTCGATCGCTACGACCTGCCGGAGCGCGATAAACTCGTGCACCGGCGGGAACTTGTGACGGCGTAGCTCCTCCGGAAGCCTGTCTAGGCAAAATCCTCCCTTGTGCCCAGGTCTCTTTCGAGACCTGGGTGCTTACTGTGCTACGCCCTGTTCAACCTGCATAAATGTTGCCTCTAGTTCGGCGCTTCCGCATCCACGGTCGCGATCACTTGCACGCTGTAAGGCTGTGTTGGCGGCGCGTCGGTCAAAATGAGACTGCGAAGGGTGCCGGCCTCATACTCCAGCTGCGCGCCGGTATGCGCAGCAATGGTGGACGAGGTTGGCACTGTCCCGGCCGGGAGAATAACCGCCGTGTACACTCCCGTCGCGATCGGTAGGTAGCCGAGGTTCGCGCCCGGCGCTAAATTGGAGACAAGCGGAGTGACCGCGGTAAGCCGCTGACCCGCGGGAACGAGGTACACATCCACCGAGCCCGCGCGCCCTGCTTGGTGAATGAGGCGAAGCGAAGAACTGCCGACGCTTTGCGCCGCCGCATGATCGGTGAGAAGCACCTGCTGCGGATGGATGGCTGAGTTGTTGAGCAGCACCGTGTAGTGACCGCCCGCGCTTAGGGTGCCGTTAACCTCCGAAAGCACCTGCTTCGACCCGGCCACGTCGACACGTATCGTGGAAGTCCCAGGCGATGCGGGAATGTACGAGGTCACTGTGCCGTAGCTGAGATTGTAGGCAAGCGCGGTGCCGCCCTGGTAGATGTCTACGGCGGTCGCATCCGGTACCAGGTCGATGACACGCAGATGCGCCACCGAGGACGCCGTAGTAAAGCTCTGGCAGCCGGCAAGCAGCAACAAGCAGCAAACCGCGGCGGCCACACGGCTGGAACCTCTCACGGGATGGATGATCGCGGCCACCTTAAGGTCAGTCATACGTACGATTCGTTCTCTATCCCTGTGGAGTCTTCCTACTGTATGCAATCCTGCCCGGCGTTCGTCGATCCCGCGCGACAGCGAAGAGCTTGAGGTTCATTATGGGACAGCGCGGAGCGGGCTAATTCTTTGCTTTGTGAGCGACTATCTGGTCCTTAATCCCGTCGTAGGTGGTCTGGGGAAGGATGCCGCGGCTGGTCAGTTGATTCTTGGCTGTATACGGTCGGCCGTCGACGATCCGCTTTGCGTACGCATCGCCGATCCCTTTGAGTGCCTTCAGTTGTGCCGGCGTGGCGGTATTGATGTCGAGCAGGTTGGCGGTGGCCGCGGCCGATGTCGCGTTCGCTCCGGGCATCTTGGACGCCGTTTGCGCGGTTACCAGACCGATGGCAGCAAATAGGAAGAGGGTAACGGCGAGCAGGCTGCGAACCATTCGAGGCATGAGAATATCCTTTGCGAAAACATTCACAGAGTAGACGACCGCGACCAGGAAGTAAACGGCCTTCGCCGGATGTGGACTCACGCCGTTTTAAGTCAAAAAATGAACCTGCGCCAGGTTTGTGGATTGACACAGAGGGACCTTGAACGATAGTTTGGAGCCATGAGCATTTGGCCGCTCCATCTTGGACACCATGCGCATCACGCGACAGGCGTGTTGGCGGCTGTGTCCGGTGCGGCGATCTAAACCCACGCAGAACAGGACTCCTAAGGCCCGCTGACGCGAATCCCGCCGGCGGGCTTTTGTACGTGTATCGAACGCAAACCAGGAAGAAGACGACGATGACGATCGACTTTGCAAAGATGGACGGGCTGGTCCCCGGCATGGTGCAGGACGCCAAAACCGGCGAACTGCTGATGCTGGGCTTCCTGAACGAGGAGAGCTACGCGCAAACGCTGGCCACCGGTTATGTGACGTTCTGGAGCCGCACCCGGGGCAAGCTGTGGATGAAGGGCGAGACCAGCGGCAACCGGCTCCGCGTAGTCGAGGCGGCGACGGACTGCGACAGCGATGCCCTGCTCTTTAAGGTAGAAGTCGAGGGCGACGGGCTGGTCTGCCACGAGGGCACGGTCAGCTGCTTCACCAAGCCGATTGCGATGGTGCGGGCATGAGCGCGAATAAGCTGAAGCTCGGTATCCCTAAAGGGAGCCTTCAGGACGCCACCATCGCGCTGTTCGAGCGCGCGGGCTGGCGCATCTTCGCCAATGGCCGCAGCTACTTTCCCACCATCGACGACGCCGACATCGAGTGCATGCTGGTCCGCGCGCAGGAGATGGCCCGCTACGTCGAACACGGCGCGCTCGACGCCGGCCTGACCGGCAACGACTGGGTGCTCGAAAACCAGACGGACGTCGAGTATGTAACCAGCCTGACCTACTCCAAGCAGAGCCGTCAGAAGGTGAGATGGGTGCTCGCGGTGCCGGAAGACTCGCCCTTTCATCGACCGGAGGACCTCGCGGGCAAGATCATCGCCACGGAACTCGTCGAGTTTACCAGGCGCTACTTCGCCGGCAAGAACATCCCGGTCACCGTCGAGTTCAGCTGGGGCGCGACAGAAGTCAAGCCGCCGATGCTCGCCGACGCCATCGTCGAAGTCACCGAGACCGGGTCGAGCCTCAAGGCGAATCGTCTCCGGATCATTGAGACACTGATGGAAAGCGAGACGCAACTGATAGCGAACAAGGCCGCCTACAAGAATGCCTGGAAACGGGAGAAGATCGACAACCTGGCTTTGATGTTGAACGCGGCCATTGCGGCGCAGGGGCGTGTGGGGCTCATGCTGAACGCTCGCAAAGATGCTCTCGACGCTGTAATCGCTGTGCTGCCCGCGCTGAACTCGCCAACCGTCTCGCAATTGAGCGACGCGGCCTGGGTCGCCCTCAATACGATCCTTGACGAGTCGCTAGTGCGGGACGTCATCCCCAGGCTCAAGGCGGCGGGCGCGACGGGCATCGTGGAGTACCCCTTGAGCAAAGTAGTTTTGTGATGGAGACAATGGCATGAAGTTGGTACGTACTTTTGGACGGGGCAAAGACGAAGCGGAGGTGCTGATCCGGACCCTGGAGCAGCGCGGCGCGTCGAACACGGCCCGCGTCGAACCGGTGGTAAAGAAGATCCTCGCAAGTGTCCGCACCGGAGGCGACATGGCCTTGACGAAGTTTGCCGTCACCCTCGACGGCCTGGCTAAGGGCGTCAGCCTCCGCGTGACGCCCGAAGAGATGCAGGACGCCTGGCAGGCGACTGACCCCGCACTGCAAAAGGCGATGCGCACCGCACAGCAGAACATTTGCGCCTTCGCCGAGGCGCAGATGCCGGGAGAGTGGACCATCTCGCCCGCGCGCGGCGTTAAAACAGGCCAGATTGTGCGTCCGCTGGCCAGCATCGGGTGCTACGTGCCGGGCGGCCGCTATCCTCTGCCCTCCACGCTGCTGATGACGACGACTCCGGCTCGCATCGCGGGTGTCGAGCGGATCGTCGTCTGCTCGCCCAAGCCGGCGCGCGAGACCATGGCTGCGGCGCATCTTGCGGGTGTCACAGAGTTCTACCGCATCGGCGGCGCGCAGGCCGTGGCGGCCATGGCCTACGGCACCAGGACCATCGGGCGCGTGGATAAGATCGTCGGTCCGGGCAATCTCTACGTGACTTCAGCAAAGATGCTGGTCTCGGGCGAATGCGGCATCGATATGCCCGCCGGACCCACCGAGATCACCGTGACGAGTGAGAAGGGCAATCCCGCCGGCATCGCCGCCGATTTGGTGGCGCAGGCCGAGCACGACCCGGAGACGCTCGCCATCTTGATCACCGGCAACGAGGTCCTCGCCCACCAGGTAGCCGCGGAGGTCAAGCGGCAAGCGAAGACCAACCCCGTCGCTCTGCAATCGCTCGAAGCACAAGGCGCCATCTTTGTAACCCAAACGGTTGCAGAAGCACGCGAGCTGACAAATCGCCTTGCGCCCGAGCATCTAACCGTCGATGCAGCGGCTGACTTGCAATGGGTGCGCAACGCCGGCTCGGTCTTTGTGGGCGACTTTACACCGCAATCCATGGGCGACTACATCTCCGGTCCCAACCATGTTCTGCCCACCGGTCGTTACGGCCGCATACGAGGCGGCCTAAGCGTCACGGACTTCGTCAAAGTCATCACCGTGCAGGAGTACACGCGCGGCGGTCTGAATGCCCTTGGCCCGCACGCCATCGCGCTCGCCGAGGCGGAAGGCCTGAAGGGTCACGCCGAAAGCGTGCGGGTGAAGATGCGATGAGCGTAACGGAAGCAGTTACAACCACAACCGTCAAGCCCCGCCGCAGCGTGCTCGCCATGCCGGAGTACCATCCTCCGCTGGCCGCGCGCGAGGCCCTGCGGCTGGACTTCAACGAGAACACGCTCGCCCCCTCTCCCCGCGTGTTGGACCGTATCCGGCAGATCACCGCGGCGGGGCTGACGAAGTATCCCGAGCGCGAGCCGGTAGAGGCTCTCGTCGCTAAACACTTCGGCCTCGCGGCCGATCAGGTGCTGCTCACCAACGGCGTCGACGAGGCCATCCATCTCGTCTGCGCGGCCTTCCTCGACGCCGAAGACGAGGCGCTGATCGCCACGCCGACGTTCTTCATGTACGACGTAAGCGTCGGCGCGGTGACGACCCATCTGCGCAAGGTACAGTCGGATGCATCACTCGAGTTCCCATACGCGCGCTTTATGGAGGCCATCAGCGAGCGCACCAAGC
>CAXTWP010000102.1:8495-9222 GCA_964247945.1 uncultured Acidobacteriaceae bacterium
AGCTCATCATGGTCTCGTCGCCGAACAATCCCACGGGCGCAATCGTCAGCCGCCAACATCTACTCAGCATTGCCGAAGCCGCTCCCCACGCGGCAATCATAGTGGACGAGGCCTACTTCCACTTTCATGGCGAAACGCTGCTCGGCGAAGTCGACGCCGTGCCGAACCTGATCGTGGCGCGGACGTTTTCAAAGGCCTACGGGCTGGCCAACCTTCGCGTCGGGATGCTGGCGGGCAACTCCGCCCTGCTGCAATACCCGCGCAAGGTGGCGTCTTCCTACAACGTCAATGGCGTCGCGCTAGATTGCCTGCCAGTCGCGCTGGCCGACGAAGAATACCTCGCCTGGTACGCCGAGCAGGTGCGTGTCGGACGCGAGCGCATGGCGTACGGCCTCCGCGCGCTCGGTGTTCCCTTCTTCCCCAGCCACGCCAATTTTATCCTGATGAAGATCGGCCCGAAGCATAAGGAGCTCGTCAGCGCCATGCGCTGTCATGGCGTCCTCCTCCGCGACCGCTCCACCGATCCCGGCTGCGACGGTTTCGTGCGCATCACGATCGGTGTGGAGGAGCACGTAACCGCCGGTCTGCGGGCGCTCGAAGCCTCGCTGAAGGAGATCGCATGGCGACCCTGAAGCCGCGCACCGGCACCATCAAACGCCACACCACAGAGACCCAGATCGCGCTCAAGCTCGTCATCGACGGCCAGGGCGTATACAAGGTCTCTACC
>CAXTWP010000103.1:0-9160 GCA_964247945.1 uncultured Acidobacteriaceae bacterium
GAGGTGAGGCCAGCCCCGGCTCCGATGCGGCTTCCATCTTCCGCCTCTTCGCCGGTGAGATACCCGGTGAGTTGAGGTAACGCTGCGGATCGCGTCTCCCGGGTGACCTGACCGGCGGCAAGCGCCAACAACTGGCTGGCTGTGATGCGGGGATTGTTTTTGAGTGCCATCCGCTCGGCATCCGAACGGGTGATCGGTACGGTCGGAGTCGTCGGATTGACGAGCGGTGGCGGCTGTTTCCCCGATTGCGACCCACCACTCGTCGGTGTTGCCTTTTGCCGCACGGGGAGTGCAAGCGTCGCCGCCTCCGGTGCAGAAGGAAGATCAGCTTGCTCAGCAACAGCTACGATTGGAACGCTAGCCACGGATACCGCAAGCAGGAAGCATGAAAGAAGTGATCTCACGCGTGTGCCTCCTGCGCGGCAACATTGGCGCTTCCCTGCCGTGCTTCAATCCGACGGTGGATGAGCAGGTAGGCACTGGGCACCAGGAATACCGTAACAACACCGGAGACCGTAAGTCCGCCAAGTATTGCCCTTGCAAGCGGAGCATATTGCTCGCTTCCAGCTTCGAGCGCGAGAGCCATTGGGATCAATCCCAGAACCGTTGCCAGCGTTGTCATCAGAATCGGGCGCAGACGAACCTTGCAGGCAGTGATGATCGCTTCTTCGAGCTTCAGTCCCTGGCTACGCAGCTGACCGACAAACTCAACGATGAGGATGCTGTCCGAAACGACGATTCCAGTCATCATCAGGACCCCCATCAAGCTCATGATATTGAGCGTCGTGTGCGTGAGGAGAAGGAACAGGATCACCCCCGAGATGCCAGGCGGGATAGCCAACAGGATGATGAAGGGGTCGACGAAGGACGCGAACTGCGCCATCAGAATCAGGAAGACGAGGACAATCGAAAGGATCAGCCCGATGGCGAATGATTTGAACGACTCATTCATGTTGTTCACCGAGCCACGAACTGTCAGCACGGTGCCATGTGGTGGGTGCGCATCCTTCACAATCTTCTGAACGTCACCGCTGATCGTGGACAGGTTCTCCGCTTTCGGCATAACGTACACGTCGAACACGCGACGGAGTTGATAGTGATCGACCTCTGTTGGGGTATTGATCGCTTTGATCGACGCAACTGACTCGAGCGGTGTCGTGTTCTTCCCGTCGGCAGATCGAAGCGGAATTTGCTTGAAATCATTCAGAGTTTGGACTTGGGTTTCTGGATACTGCACCGTCAGCATGTAGTTGTTGCCACTCTTCGGATCAATCCAGTAGCTTGGCGCAACCTGCCCGTTTGAGGTCATGGCCGTGATGACACTATCGACAATCGTCTTCGGTGTCAGCCCTTCAAGGCTGGCTTTCTGACGGTCGATGTTGAGAGCCAGGCCGGGATAATCAATGTCCTGCGGAATCAGAACGTCGCTCACTCCATGAAGAGCCTGAAACTTCTGTGCTAACTGCTGCGCGACTGCATATCCGCCCTCCATGTTGTTGCTGCTGACCTGGATATCGAAGGGCGCCGGCAAGCCCTGGTTGACAATGGAATCGACGAGACCGCCGGACTGGAAATAGGTCTGTACTTCGGGAAGATCCGAAGCGAGCTTTGCACGCACTCGCTTCATGTACTCGAAGCTGCTGAGACTGTGCTCTTCGTTCAAGCTCACTTGGACGAAAGCCGTGTGCATGCCGGAGTTGGGAGTGTAGATAGCGGAAAGATCGGGAGTAACTCCAATGTTCGACACGATCATGTTCAGATCTTTGGCATCAACCACGGCACGGACATCATTCTCAACGCGAGAAATGTATTGGTCGGTTAGCTCGATGCGGGTTCCCGTCGGCGCTTTCACACTGATGACAAACTGTCCCGGATCGGTACGTGGAAAGTATGCATGCCCCAGGAAGGGCGACACCGCGAAGCTGAGCAATACGAACGCAGAGAAGACAACGACGACCAGTACCGGTTTTTCAAGACAGTAGTGGATCGCGCTGTCGTATTTCGACTGCAGCCAGGAGAAGCCTTCGTTGAAGTGGTAAACGACTCTTCCGAACAGGTTCTTGTGTTTCCGGCTGCCACGCATATGCTCAGGAACCGGGTCGCCTTGCTCGGCGGACTCGTGTTCCGTTCCGTGCCCCGTCTCCTTGATGAACTTCGAGCAGAAGAGCGGCACCACTGTCATTGCAACCACGTAGGAGCAGAACAACGCGATCACCACGGCAAGGGCGAGAGCCGTAAAGAGGTACTTACTCACGCCGGTGAGAAGCACAACCGGGAAGAACACGATAGCGGTGCTGAACGTTGCCGCGAGAACCGCGAGTGCGACTTCCTTGCCACCCTCCTCGGAAGCCTTAGTGCTGTCTTCTCCCATCTCGAAATGGCGGAAGATGTTCTCCAGCACCACCACGGAATTATCAATCAGTCGGGAGAGAACGAGTGCCATCCCGCCCAGAACCATTGTGTTGATGGAGTCACCGAAAGCATTCAGGATCAGGAAGGTTGCAATGCAGGAGATGGGGATTGAAAGCAGGACGGCGACGGTAGCCCGCACGTTGCCGAGAAACAGCAGAATCATGATCCCTGTGAGGCAAAGGCCAATGGCTCCTTCGCTGATCACGTTCTTGATCGCAGTTTTCACAAAGACCGATTGATCGAAGACCACCGCAGTCTTCAGCGACGCTGGGATATCCAGGAGATGAGCCGTCGCTTTACGAATGCCATCCACAATTGTGATGGTGTTTGCACCACCTCCCTGCTTGAGCACGGGAATGTAGACAGAGTGCTGCCCATCGACCCTCACGATGTTGGTCTGGAGTTGTCCCCCGTCGACGGCGTGCCCGACGTCACCTACTAGGATTGAGGCGTTACCAACTGTTTTCAGGGGAATGCTGTTGACATCGTTTGGAGTTGCAACCTGGCTATTTGCATAGATGTTGTAGTCCTTCGGACCAATGCGTACGTCACCAGCGGGCAGGATCAGGTTCGAATCATTGATACTGTGCACGACATCCATGACCCCAAGCTGCGACGCTTGCAGCTTCAGCGGATCTACGTACACCATGATCTGTCGGTACGTTCCACCATAGGGCTGAGGCACAGAGGCACCTGGCACATTCGCAACCTGATTGCGCACCGTAAACTGCGCTGCATCCTTGAGTTGCGTTTGGTTCATTCCTGCGCCCTTCAGGGTGATGAGACAAACGGGAAGGTTAGCAGCATCAAAGCTCAAGACCACGGGGGGCAGAGTTCCTGGGGGCAGACGGCGGAGGTTTGCCATTGCAAGGTTTGAGATGTTGCTCACTGCAGCGGTCGGATCGGTGCCGGGCTGGAAGTAAATCTTGATGAGGCTCACTCCACTCATGGAGCGAGACTCGATGTGGTTGATGTTGCTGCCTAGAGTAAAGAAGCGTTCATCACTGTCTGTGATGTCAGACTCGATCTGTTCGGGCGGCATGCCGGAGTAGAAGGTGGCCACCACAACCACAGGAATCTTTACCGGCGGAAAGAGGTCAACGGGCATATTCGTGATCGCGGCAACACCCACGACAACGATGATGAGGCAGACCATCAGAATGAAAAATGGATAGCGAATCGCAAAGGAAGACATTGGTTACTGATCTCCCTTCTGGTTCTCTTTGTGATAGTTCGCGAGATCGTTAGGAGCAGCCTGCGGTTTAACTTGTTCGCCTACCTGCAAGGTCGAAAGGCCACCAATGATGACACGATCGCCAGCCTGGACGCCCGAAGTGATCTCCTGCGAGTTAGCACTTGCAATACCCAGCACGACGGAACGCTTTTGAACATGATTGTTGCTGTCGACGAGCATGACCGACGGTTGATCACCCTGGATGATCGCACTGGCCGGGACGAGCAACGTATTGTCCTTCTCTTCGAGGTTGAAGGTCACGTCGGCATACATGCCTGGAGTCAACGTGAGTTGAGGATTCTTAACGTCTACCTCCGTCATCATGGTCCGAGTGGAGTTCGATACGTCTCGTGTAAAGCGCACTACGGTACCAGGGAAGTCCTGACCGGTGGCTTGGACGTGAACAGTAACGGTGGAGCCATCGTGCACCATCGGAACGTCTCTCTCAGGTACTGGCATGCGGAGACGAAGCACATCGCTCTGGGCGAGCCTGACCACAGCCTGATTCAAGCCCTCTGCCGTCCCCGCCGGAATCAACGACCCGGTATCTGCGTACCGCATCGTGATGACGCCGCTGTAGGGAGCCGTAATGGTTGCGTACTGTTCCATGCTTGTAACGCGAAGGTTTGCCGCCCGAGAGACTCCAAGTTGCCCTTGGGCCGCTGCAACGGCAGATTTCGCGGCGTCAACCTGTGCCGCCGCTGATTGGTCTTTTGCACGCGCATCATCTAGTTCCTGAGCAGCCACTAAACCGGGCTGCTGATCCGATGCTTGCTTCAGACGCATGTAGTTCGCATGCACTGCGGCATAGCCTGCCTGTTCACGCGAGACTTCATTTTGCAAGCGAGTGATGTTTTCTTGAGTCTGGGTGATTCCGGCCTGCGCACCCGCTACCTCTGCCTGCAGCTCTGGTACCTCGAGCACTGCCAGCGTTTGCCCCTGCCGGACCCGATCCCCGATATCAACATAGATGTGACGTATATAACCGGAGACCTTACCGTGGACGTCGATCTCCTGAAAAGGCTGGAACACGCCAGCGACTGTCAGCTGATTCGAAATGTGCCCTGTCTGCACTGTTGCGACGGAGACTGCAGGCGCCTCGTGAGGCGCTCCCGCTTGAGACCTCTCGTCGGAAGAGCGGTGTCTTTCGAAGACAATGATGAGTACCGCCACTGCGATACAACAACCTACTATGAGGAATAAGCGCCTACCGCGCATCTGTGAACCTTCCTTGATCGATGGTGCGTGGGCAAACCTGACTGACGCCGAGGGCAAAGATAGTGACGAGCATCTCGTTCTAGGTCACGGCTGTCTCTCTTCGAGAAGAGCGGTGCTTTGCTTCCAAATCTTTGCCGGTCCGTTACTCGACACCAGCAGCAACATCGAAGGATGCCCCGTGCGGCCCGAATGCTCCATTTGGACCTCGCTGAACCCATAGAGCCCGCACGCAGTGGCTGAGAAGATAGCAAGAGATTCATCAGAGTTGCTCGCATCACAACCGTCCGGCGAATCACCCGCGGCGGCCCGTAACTTCCCGAAGACGCCTCCCTTGATGTTTCGGGCAACGATGCGTCCGTCGCGGGAGACTACGTCAGTTTGGGAGGGGGTGAGGATGTCGCCTCCTACCTGAATCACGGTCGAGTCGGGGTCCCACTTCGTATCTCCGAATGGCTCAACGGCCGTCCAACTGCTGATTGGATCCGCAATAGCCCGCACGTATACGTCGAGAGGAATTGAGGTTGTCTTCGACGAAATGGAGTCGAATTGCACACCAAGCTCCGACTTCTCAGACGTTTTCGCGTCCGTTGCCTGTTTCGAAGCAAGGCTTACGGCAACAACATGCGCGTGGACCAAAGCTCCTGAAGGCAGGACCAGCCCGGCAACCTTGACCACCTGGATAGTCTTCGCCAGTACCGGGTCACCCACCTTGGCCCGATGTGCATCCACAGTACTGGTGAAGACGATGGGGAGGGCTGTCTGGGGCGGGAGCAACGCCGCTGACATCGATGTTCCCGCCGCCTGCGTGATCGCCACTAAGAACATAAAGGATCCGTGCGTCACCAAGCTTTGAATCAACATAAGGAACTCCTGCCACAACGTTGCTCTTGCCTAGGGAAAGTGGACCACAAAGATTTCTGACAATTGCTTACACTTCCTGACAAGCTGTAGGAGCCACTTGTGCGGCTCAGCCTTGGCAGCCCATGATGGGTGAAAGGAGTTTCTCTTTGTCAACGTCTACCGTTCGTCCACGAATCCTGATCATCGAAGACGACAAGAAGATGGCTCAATCGCTCCGTGAAGGGCTTGAAGAGCGTGGATACGATGTGCAGACAGCGGCGAGCGGGGAAGAGGGTTTTTTTGTTGTTTTCAGCTTTCGGCCGGATCTGCTCCTGCTCGATCTGAATCTACCCGGACGCGGAGGGCTGGAGATCCTCAAGCAACTACGGGAGCAAGCACTGGAAATCAGGATTATGGTCCTGACCTCCCATAACGAGGTGGAGGAACGCGTGCGAGGGCTGCGGGAAGGGGCTGACGATTACCTAGGCAAGCCATTTGCCTTCTCTGAACTGATGGCTCGTGTTGAGGCGTTGCTCCGACGCGGACTGCCAGCAAAAACGACCAATACACTATCCGTGGCAGACCTGGTCTTGGATATGACGCTTCGCCGCGCCCGGAGATCGGGAGTTAATCTGACTCTTACTGATCAAGAGTTTGACCTACTCCTGTATTTGGTAGAGAACCGTAACCGTGCCGTGTCACGCGAAATGCTTGCTCGCGATGTGTGGCATGAGACCTCACGCTTTACCCCGATCGACAACGTCATCGATGTCCAAATGGCCAGATTACGCCGTAAAGTGGACGAACCATTTGAGACTAAGCTCCTCTACACCGTTCGAGGGGTTGGATTCAGCCTTCGCGAGCCGCAATCATGATTCTTCCCTCGTCAAAGAGCATCCGCAGCCGCCTGACCTTCTGGTATGTTGCAGTCCTTGCGGCGATCCTCATGGTCTATGTGGCGGTGGTCTTCTTCTTCCAATTTGCTCTCCTTGAGCGCCAGATGTATCACGATGAAGTGCAAGACATGGAAACGGTGGAAGCCTTGTTCTTCTTCGACCAGGGGGGGCAGCTTGAGCTTGAACAAAGCTACTTTGTACATCCTCAGAATCGGCTGCTTGTCGACCGCCTGCTCGAAGTGCAGGATCTCTCCGGGCGTGTTCTATTTCGCAGTTCAACGCTCAAAGGTATGCCACTCGATGGCCCTCAGTTTCCTGGCGAAGGTACAGATTCCTTCAATGAACGCACGACCACCCTTGCTGATGGATCGCGTGTCTTCCTAATCAGTCACACTCACCCAGTAGAAGGCCGCCAAGTCCTGATTCGCCTTGGGTATCATCTGGGCGCCCTGCAAAACAGGATGATGCAATTCGCTCTCCTGTTGCTGCTGGGAATGCCTCTCGCCCTGATTGCCGCTGCATTTGCCGGATACGGCATCGCCCGCAAAGCACTCCGCCCGCTGGACGAAATGGCAGGCAGAGCAGAGAGAATCACTGCTAAGAGCCTTAGTGCACGGCTGAACATCGAGAATGAAGATGATGAACTTGGCCACATGGCTCGTGTTTTTAACCACCTGCTTGGCCGTCTTGAGACGGCGTTTGCGGAGCTCCAGCGTTTCACCGCCGATGCCGCTCACGAACTTCGGACGCCGTTGGCGTCGATTCGTACTACCGGTGAGCTGGCACTTGAGCGCCAGCAGGGCGCGGAGGAGTTCCGCGAGACCGTCAGCAGCATGCTGGAGGAAACGATACGGCTGAATCAGACGATCGATGGTCTTCTGATCCTTGCGCGGACTGAGGTCCGACAGGTTGGCGAGACGGAAGAGCTGATCTCCCTGCCCGAGCTGGTCCATGAAATCCTAAAGCTGCTCGCCGTGGTCATTGAAGAGGCTCGGATCTCAGTCTCGGAAACTAGGGATGGCCATGATGAGCTTCCCGCCTGTGCTGATCGCAGCCTCGTCAGGGTAGCGATCCTGAATGTCGTTCACAATGCATTGAAGTTCAGTCCGCCCGGATCAACCCTCACCATCTCCTATGCCCGAGCCACGCTGAACACAAGGCCTGCGGAACGGTTGTGCATTGCGGACTCAGGGCCAGGGATTCAGGCTGGCGAGCACGAGCGCGTCTTTGACCGATTCTTCACCAGTCGAAGCCCGGAGACACAATCAAGCAGCGGCGCTGGATTGGGCCTGTCCATTGCCAAACTTGCGATCGATCGTAGCGCTGGATCCATTTTCTTCGACAAAACCGCGAGTGGAGGCGCACGGTGCTGCATCGATCTTCCGGCCGGTCAGCGGCCACCTGAGAAGAAATGATGAACTTGCATGCTCCTCGCGAGCAGGTAAATGGCGATCGTTAAAGTAAGTACGAAGGCTGCGGTTAGTACGCCCCGTAGCCTAGAGTATCCACCGGTTCCTGTAGGTTTCCGTAGACTGAACATTCGAATCGCCTCCATTTCGCAGGGCGTAAGGAAGCGGGAGAGGTAACGCCTGCAAAGCTGCCTCTCCCGACCGTCACCTAGAAGCTGCGGTAGATCGAAGAAGTCTTCGAGCAGCATCCACGACTGCTAGGGGCGACCACTGCGTTTTCACAGATTCATCGTAGAGCGGATCATCAAAGTCGCATGAGGGCTGGCCGATCAACAGGATCTTTGCGCCAGGCCAGGTTTTTCGGACGTGCATGGCAATTCTCCGCGCCTCATGCTTACTCGGTCGAAGGTCGACCGCGACTAGGCAGCAATTGCTGTCTGAGGGCAAAGAAGAGACATCCTGGTAACCCGCTACTGCGAGGACTGGATGCTCCAAGGAGTCCATTACCATGCGGCGGGAAGACCGAAGTCCCGGGTCCGCCTCAACAAGAAGGATCGACGCCAGTTCCAGCGGAAACGCGCTGCTATGGCCAGCATGTTCAATCTGTTTCATGAGCATTGGGCCCTCCGGATACACGCAACAACCTTCATTTGTCTTCTAAACATCTCAATCTCCCGAGCCGACGCAAACATGTGCGCGGCTCTCCACCGTCTGTTCAAGACGGGTTTCACATGGCAACCAGTAGATGGTCGCAGAGGGAGTGTTTAGACGAGTGTTGGCGGAGGTCGGCGGAAGTGCGAAACGCCTTGCCGATCCATTCTGACCGAAGCAATAAAGCTTATCTGGGCTGAATAGGCGAAGGCTGGCGCCTCGACGCTACGGAACGATGCAAGCAGTTGAAGAGCGAAAAACTCGAAGTCGGGCGGCCCGTCAACTGATTTCAAACAACCGATTGCTGAGAACACCTTGGAGGTGTTCTTCTCGGTGGAAAGCTTTGCTGCGGCCAATCCGGGGTCGGGAGCGTTCTTGTAGAGAACGAGCTTTGCTTCAATAGCAAACACAATCACAGCGAACGCCAGCAAATGCAGCACGATGTTCCGAACAAGAACTCGAGGGGATCGTCTTACCGTTCCCATTGCCAGCCTCCGCCG
>CAXTWP010000104.1:0-9147 GCA_964247945.1 uncultured Acidobacteriaceae bacterium
TAGTGATACTGTCCGAAGATATTGGAAGACGCATCCTCTCTAATCGGCGATGTGCAAATTGATTATTCAGATTGCATAAGTTGTTTCATTGATCTTACGCCAGGCCGCCTCTATATCTTCATCTTCGCGGATGTCATGGCGTTCGCCCAGCTCTCAAACCTCTGGCACTCAGGTTTTGCGCTTCTCTTCACCCGTATCGAAAGGGGATCGGTTGCGAGTAGTAAACCCTCTTACATCGCCGGGCGGCGTCCGGCATGTATATGCCGCTTTTCAACGCGGAAGCGCAGCAGCCAGAACCAAAGAAGGAAGCACCATGAACACCACCGCAAGCACCGTCACCCCATCAACGAAACCCCAAACAGCCGCAGCAACGGCAGACTGCCGAAAACATCATCGCCGACAACTTTAAAAGCCTTATTAGAGCAGCTAGAGGCCGGACACTCCGACGCGCTCACCGCCTCAGTTCGACGCCATGAGCAGATCCCACAATCCCGGCTTTGGAAACATTCTGGAGATCGCGCGGCAGCTACCAACCGCAACCCGCGTTGCCGGAATGTACGCATGGAACCGACTAGGCCGGAAGCTGAAGAAAGGTGAGGAAGAGATTCGTGAACTCACTTTGCTCATTGGCTCAGTGGATTTGCTGATAGTACATTGCCATGGTCGCCAAGAATGCCGGGCGCATTGCCGATCCCCCCGATGTTCGGGATTGCCAGGTCCACGGCGGGCAGCAGGGATCGACCGGTCAAAGACCTCATCGCGCATCGCATAGTCGCATGAGCGCCCTGTGCTTTTCTCTACAGATGCCCAAACTTTTCGAGGGCCGTGATCAAGGGGAGTCCGTTTTGGATCTCTGTACGCGCGTCGGTCTCAGATTCGGACCAGAGGACTACCTTTTCCGTCACAGATTCGAGCAGTCGTGCGGGAATTGCAATGACGCCGTCTGCATCTCCGACGAGGATGGCTCCCGGACCGACCTCTATCCATTCGACTAGCGCGCCACGAACCTTGACGGTTGTCTGTGCCGCTGTGACTCGCCAACGACCGACGCCCTGCGCAGGGGTAAGGTAACGCGAAACCACCGGCATGCCGCACTGTCTCAGAAACGCGGCGTCACGAACGCCGCCATCGACGACCGCCGCGGCGCAGCCGCGTGCCTTCATGGCGCTTGCCAGCAGATCTCCGAAGCAGCAGACGCCCTTCGCGTCCATGCTTGCCCAGAGAGCGACCACGCCCGCGGGCATCGCGTCAATCGCCGCGAGCTTTGCGCGGTCTCCGCCGACCCACTCCGCCGACTCGCCCGTGATGGTGTACGCGGGCCCGGCGAAGGTGCTGTCTGCACCAACTGGACGAAGTGCATTATCCAGCACAGGCGGCAGGATCTTCAGCGAATCGAAGACGTCGGCAATGACGGCAGTGCCTGCGGCTTTCAGCGGTCCGAAGAGTGCGTCCATAGGTTCTGCTCCTGAATGTCAGTTGTATAGTCAGGGTTTATTTTCGGAGCTCTGTAACGGCGGGGCAAGTTCGCTTGATGGATGGAGGCACAAGCGCGGTTTGGAAAACATCGCGGTGCCCGTAGGGCCTACAATCAACCTTGTCAGGAGATGAGACAATCGTGCAGCTTACGCCGTTTCATATCGCTTTCCCAGTCGATGATCTGGACGCCGCCCGGCACTTTTATGGGACAGTTCTTGGCTGCCCGGAGGGCCGGAGTGCTCCGCAATGGATCGACTTCGATCTGTTTGGGCACCAGATCGTCGCGCACATCAAACATGGCGGGAAAGCGGCAGCAAAGGCCAAGCATAGCAATCCAGTCGACGGGCACGACGTGCCAATCCCCCACTTCGGCGTCGTGCTCACGATGGACAAGTGGAAGGCGTTCGCGGAACGGCTGAAGAGTGCGGGCGTGATGTTTGTGATCGAACCCTACATTCGCTTTCAAGGCGAAGTGGGCGAGCAGGGAACCATGTTTTTCCTCGATCCGGCCGGCAATGCGTTGGAGTTCAAGGGCTTCGACGACTTCAGCACGCTGTTCGCGAAGTGAAACTTCACAGACCGCCTGCAAGAGTAAAAGAGCACTTAGCGACATGGAGACGCTCCCCGTAAACACTGTTCGTTGGTGTCTCCAACTTCATCTGGCTTCTATCTCAGGCGTAGTCTCCGATCGAATGGGACGAACGCCGATTTCCGTGATATTGTGTGTGCTCGCGCCGGCGTTGTCTATCGCGCATTGTCCTTGTTATTGCTTATCGCGGCTGCTCAAGGTTGAGTTGTAGCTATTGTTTATCTATGGCACCTATAACGGTGCAAGGTGGTCTACCTTGCGGAGATCATGCGACGGCAATTCGAGCAAGCGTTTTGCGCTCACATATAGCGAATGACGGTGTCCCCTTACTTGTCTCGTCCTGGTGGAGCACAGGTCGCAGGAATGACCTATCATGCCTCTCAGGACGGTTTGCGGGAGAGGAGGGAGGAACGCATGCGCTACATTCTTAGCTGGACTGCATGGCGAACGTACAGTAGTTCCCCGGTGCAAGGACGGCAAGTTGCCCGCGTTAGCTCCCGTAGACGAGACAACCCAACCCTGTTCCTCATAGAGATACGGAAGAAGTCAAGGGATCTCGGGCGTCTCGCGCTTGGACTCCGCGTCTTGCTTCTGGGCTGTGCGCTCTCTTCGCTGCAGGCGCAGACAACATTGACTGTTGCGACCGTCAACAACGGCGACATGATTATCATGCAGCGCCTTTCCTCGGAGTTTGAGCGGCAGCACCCAGAGATCAGGCTCGATTGGGTGGTGCTGGAAGAGAATATCCTTCGCCAGAAGACCACGACCGATGCGGCGACGCACGGCGGCCAGTACGACGTAGTTACGATCGGACCGCTGGAGGCACCGGTATGGGGCAGGCGCGGATGGCTCCTGCCGCTGGAAGGCAGACTGGCGGATGCCTACGATGTAAGCGACCTGTTGAAACCGATTCGCGATGGAGCCTCCGACCGGGGGCACCTGTATGCCCTACCGTTTTATGCGGAAAGTTCCCTGACCTACTACCGCAAAGACCTGTTTGCGGCGGCGGGACTGCTGATGCCGGAGCAGCCGACGTACGAGGACATCGCCCGCTTTGCCAAAGCCCTGCACAATCCCGCAAAAGGGACCTACGGCGTGTGTCTCCGCGGCAAGCCCGGTTGGGGGGAAAACATGGCCTATATTTCAACGTTGGCAAACACTTTCGGCGGCCGCTGGTTCGATGAGGATTGGAGGCCGCAACTCGACTCGCCGGAGTGGCGCGGTGCCGTTTCATTGTATGTGGATCTGCTGCGGAAGTATGGTCCGCCCGGCAGCAGTTCGAACGGCTTCAATGAGTCGCTCACGCTCTTCGAAAACGGTCGCTGCGCGATATGGATCGACGCGACGGTCGCGGCGGGAACACTCTCGAATCCGACGCAGTCCCTGGTAGCAAAGACCGTCGGCTTCGCGCCCGCGCCTGTAGCTGTCACATCGCGTGGGGCGCAGTGGCTTTGGTTCTGGGCGCTGGGCGTTCCGTCCGCGAGCCGTCATGCCGAGGCCGCCGCTACGTTCGTGCAGTGGGCGACCTCCAAGGAGTACATCCGGCTGGTTGCCGCAAGGTATGGCTGGGCCGCGGTACCGCCGGGTACGCGCCAGTCTACCTATGAGCAGGCCCAATATGTTGCCGGCGCGCCGTTTGCGTCTCTGGTGTACCGATCGATTCTTGTCGCAGACCCGCTGCATCCCACGTTGAAACCTGTGCCCTACACCGGTATTCAATGCATCGTCCTTCCAGCGTTCCCGACCATCGGTAATCAGGTAGGGCAGTTGATCGCGGCGGCGCTGGTAGGCAATGTGTCGGTCGAAGAGGCGCTGCGCCGGGCGCAAGCCGCGACGCAACGTGTGGTGAACCGTATGGGCGTGGAGCGCTGAGATGACCGTAGACCAAGCCGGAATGCCGGTGGCTGTCGGCGTGCAGCAGCGGCACAGGGCCGGGGCACGTGGACGCCTGCTTACGCTGCCGGCAATCGCGGCGCTGCTGGTGTGGTCCGTACTGCCGTTGATCGTCACGCTCAGGTTCTCGCTGCGTCGGTACAACCTGATGAACCCGGGCAGCGACGGCTTCGACGGCCTGGGCAACTACCGGTATCTCTTCAGCGATCCGGGTCTCGGTCTTGCCGTGTGGAACACCGTTCTGCTGCTTGGTTCCGTGCTGGCGATCACCATCGGTCTGGGCACACTGATCGCGATCTTGATGGACCAGGAGTTCTATGGCCGCGGCGTGGCGCGCGTGCTGATGCTGGCCCCGTTCTTTGTCATGCCCACGGTGAGCGCCCTGCTCTGGAAGAACTTGATGATGCATCCGGACAACGGCTTTCTCGCCTTCCTGATGCGCTCGGCCGGTCTGAAGCCGATCGACTGGTTCGCAATCGCGCCACTTACCTCAATCATCCTCATTGTCTCGTGGGAGTGGCTGCCCTTTGCCGTGCTCACTCTGCTGACGGCGGTACAGTCTCTCGACTTGGAACGTAAAGAGGCCGCGCGCATGGATGGCGCCGGTGCGATCGCCATGTTCCGCTACATCATCTGGCCACACCTTGGCCGCGCCGTTGCCGCGACCATCATGATCGAGACCATCTTTATTCTCGGCATTTTCGCTGAGATTTACGTGACCAGCTCGGGCGGTCCCGGATTCGCTTCCACGAACCTGTCGTTCCTGATCTATCGGTATGTGTTGATGGAGTACGATATCGGCGGTGCCGCTGTTGCGGGGCTGCTTGCCATCGTGCTTGCCAATGTTCTGGCGTTCTTTCTGTTGCGATCGTTCGCGCGCAACCTGGATACGTAGAGGTATGGAGAACGACCGTGACGACTTCCTTATCTTTGCGACGGCTGGCCATAACCCTGCTGGGTTGGACCGTGGCCCTGGTGATCGCCTTTCCGGTGATCTGGATGGTGCTGACGAGCTTCAAGACCGAGACGGAAGCAATCTCGCGCGTGCCGCATCTGTTTTCGCACTTCAGCGTGGACAACTACGTTGCGGTGCAGCAACGGACGAAGTATGCACGTTTTGCCTGGAACAGCGTTTTCGTCTCTTTCGGTTCCACGTTGCTGGCGCTGTTGCTCGCGGTGCCGGCCGCCTACGCCATGGCCTTCGCGCCCACACGCCGAACCCGAGGCACCTTGCTGTGGATGCTGTCGACCAAGATGATGCCGGCGGTCGGGGTGCTCGTGCCGGTCTACCTTCTGTTTCGCGATACGGGCTTGCTCGACACGCGCACCGGCCTGCTGCTCGTGGATGCCTTGGGAAACCTGCCCATCGTGATCTGGATGCTTTATGTGTTCTTTAAGGAAGTGCCGCGCGAAGTGCTGGAAGCCGCGCGCATGGATGGTGCGGGGCCGCTGCGCGAGGTCTACAACCTGCTGTTGCCGCTATCGATGCCGGGCGTGGTCTCCACCAGTCTCCTGGCGATCATCCTCACATGGAACGAGGCCTTCTGGAGCCTGACCCTGACCACGTCGAAAGCGGCCCCGCTCCCGGCATTTATCGCTTCGTTCTCCAGCCCCGAAGGACTCTTTTATGCGAAGCTTTCCGCGGCTTCCACCATGGCGATCGCACCTATTCTAGTCCTGGGATGGGCGAGCCAGAAGCAACTGGTCCGCGGGCTTACCTTTGGTGCGGTCAAATAGACAAGGAGCGCACCATGGCAACAGTAGAGTTGCAACAGTTACGCAAGAGCTATAACTCGACCGAGATCATCAAGGGTATCGATCTCATCATTCGCGACCAGGAACTGACGGTCTTCGTGGGCCCTTCCGGCTGTGGGAAATCTACCCTGCTGCGGATGATCGCCGGGCTGGAAGAGATTACCGCGGGCGAGCTACGGATCGACGGACTGCGCGTGAACGACGTGCCCCCCGCCAAGCGCGGGCTGGCGCTCGTCTTTCAGAGCTATGCGCTCTACCCGCACATGAGTGTGGCGGAAAATATGTCGTTCAGCTTGAAGCTGGCCGGGGTATCTAAAGCTGAACGGGAGGCCAAGGTGATGGAGGCTGCGCGCATCCTGAACCTGGAGCCGCTGCTGGAGCGCAAGCCGAAAGACTTGTCGGGTGGTCAGCGGCAGCGGGTCGCCATCGGCCGAGCCATCGTCCGGCACCCTAAAGTCTTTCTCTTTGACGAACCTCTCTCGAACCTTGATGCCGCGCTGCGTGTACGCATGCGGCAGGAGCTGACAAAACTGCATCGCGCGCTGCGAGCAACGATGATCTATGTAACGCACGACCAAGTGGAGGCGATGACGATGGCAGACCGCATCGTCGTGCTGCAGGCCGGGGCGGTGGAGCAGGTGGGTACACCCATGGAACTGTACAGGCAGCCGAGGAATCTCTTTGTCGCGGGCTTCATCGGATCGCCGCGCATGAACTTCCTGACCGCTACGGTGCAGAGTGTAAGCGAGGGAGAGGTTGCGCTGGCACTCAAGGATGGTACGACGATGAACGCGGCACGGCTGACGTCCACCCTCCGCGCCGGGCAGACGATCACGCTCGGAGTCCGCCCGGAGCACCTTGGCATTACTCCGGTCGGTGGCCTTGGCGCGAAGGTGCAGGCAGTCGAACACCTTGGGGGAGAAAGCTATGTGTACTTGCAAGCAAACTCAGGTGAGATGTTGACCATCAAGGTGAATGGCGAAACGGCGATTGTTCCGGAACAAAAGGTGCAAGTCGCGCCGAATTTAAACTTTGTACACTTGTTCGATGCGGCCGGGAACAGCATCCCGAGCCACTAAAGGGAGTGCACGTGCAAATCGGGAGTAACGATGACCCAGCGATGGGAGGGACAACAATGAACACCGGCAGCCTCGCAACCAGGCTAAGCGAAGCCACCCTGCACTCCCTTCGTCCCGAGGTTCGCGTACCGAGCTACCGGCGCGATGAGCTGCAGCAGCATACAGTGCATATCGGCGTGGGTGGGTTTCACCGCGCGCATCAGGCTGTCTACCTGGATGATCTGTTGGCGGTACCCGGCAATGAGCGCTGGGGCGAGTCCGGCGTCGGCGTGCTGCCTTCAGACGTTCGCATGCGTGACGCGCTGCGGGGACAGGACTGCCTGTATACACTCGTGGAGCGCAGCGCGAACGGGCAGTCGGCACGAGTGATCGGCTCGCTTGTGGACGTGCTTCACGCGCCGGAAGAACGGGAGGCTGTGATCGAGCGCATGGCTGCCCCCTCCACCCGTATCGTTTCGCTCACCATCACCGAGGGCGGCTACTTTCTGGATGAAGGCACGGGCGAGTTCCTTGCCGGCCATCCGTCCATTCTTCATGACCTGCGCAATCCCGAAGCTCCGGCCACTTCCATGGGGCTGATCGCGGCAGCCCTGGACCGGCGGCGACGGCGTGGGCTGCCGGCGTTCACCGTCATGTCCTGCGACAACCTGCAGGGCAACGGAGACATCACCCGTCGCGTGCTGCTCGGCTTCACCGAGCTCGGCAATCCAGCTCTGCAGCAATGGATTGCGGATAAAGTCGCGTTCCCGAACAGCATGGTAGACCGGATCACCCCAGTCACCACGGCCGCCGATCGCGCGTTTGTCGCCGACCGATTTCACCTGGAGGACGCCTGGCCCGTCGTGACCGAGCCTTTCCGGCAGTGGGTCGTCGAAGACCATTTCTGCAACGGCAGACCGGCCTGGGAATCTGTCGGGGCGCAGATGATTGAGGATGTGGCACCGTACGAGATCATGAAGATACGCCTGCTCAACGGCAGCCATCTCGCGATGGCCTACCTCGGCGCACTTGCAGGCTTCATTTATGTGCACGAGATCCTTGCCGATCCCCTCTTCCGCGACTTCATCGCCGCCTTCATGGCAGAGGTCTCCCCCGTCGTTCCGGTGATACCCGGCACCTCGGCGACGGAATACAAGCAGACCCTCATGGAGCGCTTTTCGAATCCTACGATCAACGATCAGGTGACTCGCATCTGTTCCGAGGGATCGGCCAAACTTCCCAAGTGGTTGTTACCGTCAATTGCGGAACTGATCGCAAGAGGTGGCGAGACGAGGCTCTCGAGCCTGGTGGTCGCAAGCTGGATATTCTACCTGGGGCGTGGCGTGGATGAGCGCGCCCAGCCACTCGAGATCCTGGATGCACGCGCCGCGGAGCTGACCGCACTTGCGGCATCGTCCGGGCTGTCGGCACGCCCGGTATTGCAGGTGCGATCCATCTTCGGGGAGCAGCTTCCGGCATACATCGCCTTCGTGGAGGCTGTCGAGAAAGCAATGCGTTCTCTTGCCGCTGAAGGCACACGCGCCACTATTCGTGTGTGGATGCATGGCAAGCAGACATAGAACGCAATGGCATAGTTCCAGCTACCCCGCGTCGGTCGAAGCGGAGGAACTGCTGGAACATAGGGCAGCACATCCGGCCATCGATCCGACTGAGCTTGGCGGGGCTGCGATGGTTGAATCAGGTGCGTTCCGCATGTTGACTATCTGCGCGGAATGGCTCCATTCCCGCGCCTTCCTTTTGCAGTTTTGATGGTGGGCCATACGTTCTTGAGCTGTCGGCTAGTCAACGATTGGCAGCTTCCTGCTCATCCTTACGCAAACGGACATACACAGGATCATAGTTGGTGCCGCGATCAGGCCAACGGTGGCTAAGCCTTGCGCCAGCGAGTTCGTCTGCAGACCCCACTTTTGCAGCAGGTGTACTTTTTGCCATGTACTGCCGAGGAGGACAGTGCCCACGGGTCCGAGCCCATAGCCGACCAGGTTCATGAACAAGAGATTCAAGGCTGTGATGCGTCCTCGGATGCGGCCAGGTTTGAAGATCTGGAAGCCTACCGCCGGCAGGACGGAGAATGCGCCGGCGGTGATGATGGATAAGCAGATGCCGCCCACAAAGAGGTACCGGTTTGTCATGAGCGGAGCAACGATATAAAAGGGTGTGACAAAGATAGAAGCGATCAGCAAGGCGAGAGGAACGCCGCTATGAAGTTGTTTCTTTTCGAAGCGCGTTGCGAGCCGCGGCCAACGGTACAAGGAGCCTACCTGCAGCGGTGTCATGATGAAGCCGAAGGTGAAGCTCGCCTGCGCCGCCGTAAAGCCGTGAGCACGGATCATGATAGTTGGCACCCAACTGAAC
>CAXTWP010000105.1:0-2162 GCA_964247945.1 uncultured Acidobacteriaceae bacterium
ACACCGTGAGCGTCGCCCTTCCGCAAGCCGCCGCCAACGCAATCTCTGCCGCTCCAACCAGCGTTCGAGGCATCAGCAGCATTCCGCCCGTCCGCGCCTCCGCTCCCTTTGGCACTATATTCTCGCCTGGCCTCACTCCCCGGCCTGGAAGGACGCGTACCGACGCGCCGAACTGTTCCGTATGCTCCACCATCACTACGGCGTCAGCACCTGCCGGTACCGGCGCGCCCGTCATAATCTCAATGGAGCAGCCTGGGTCAAGAGGCGCACGTAGCCAGCTCTCCCCGGCCCGCAGTGACCCTATGACCGTTAACTCAAACCCGGCGGCCACATCCTGCGCCCGCACCGCGAAACCGTCCCGCGTGGCCCGATCAAACGGTGGTTGATCCCGGTCCGCAGTCACTTCTTGCGCCAGCACACGCCCGAGCGCCGCGAGCAGTTCGAGTGTTTCCGTCTCTTTTACCCGAACGCCGGCCGCATGCTCCAGCACCAGCGAGACCGCCTCTTCAAATCCCAAAACCATCCCGCCTCCAAAAAAGTAAAAGCCCCGAGCATAAGCCCGGGGCTCCTTTGCAAAGGTAAGCCTACGACTTCTTGCCGGCCTTGTAGCTCGACTTTACCTGCGCCCCGATTCCGGTCAGAATATCCTTCACTTCCTGTGCATGCGGTCCCGAGGGATCGAGTTCCAGATACTCCTGGTATGCCTCCACGCATCCCGGAGGAGCCGTGATCTTCTGCGTCTTGGGATCGACCGACGCCTTCGGAATCAGCGCCTGACCTTTGATGTAGTAAGCCATGGCCCGTTTGGGGTCGGCCGTAATCGCCTTATCCGCCGCCGCGCTGGCCTCATCCAGCTTGCTCGCGTTGTAGAGCGTCACCGCCTCGTTGTAGTAGTACATCGCCGCATTCGGCGGCTGGGCCTTGGCCGCCGCGTCGTAGGCATCCGAGGCGTTCTTCGCGTCGCCCATCTTGCCGTAGGCTTGGCCCATCTGGTTTTCGGCCGCAGCCGCGGTCTCGGGACTCGGCTTCTTTGAAGCTGCGTTCAGGTCAACTGCCTTCTTGTACTACGCAATCGCATCGGTGTACTTCTGCTGCACATCGGGATCGGCCGCACCCTTTCCTGACTTTGCGGCCTTCAGCGCCGCATCGGCTGAACCGAGCTGCGCGTCACCTAACGTCACCCACAAGATGCCCTCGTCAGGCTTCTGTTCAGTGGCCTGCTTCATTGCGGTCATGGCGGAGTCGAAGTTACCCGCTTTGTTGTCCGCCCGTGCCTGCTGGAGCAGCGCATTCAGGTTGGCGATCTTTGCGTTGGCGTTCGTTACCTCCGCGTTTTTCTTCTTGTACTCTTCAAGCGCCTTCTTCTCCTCCGGAGTCATCTTGTCGACGTACTCCTTGCGGGTCATATCGAAGTCGACTAACTTGTCGTCACCCGCTTTTAGGACCACGCTGTCGTTGAAGTCCAAACTCTTATCCTGCTGGAAGACGATGGCCACATAGTTATCCGGCTTGATGCCTGTGCCCTTGAAATTGCCGCTCGCATCGATCGGGAACGTGTAGGCATACTTTCGGGTCTTCGCGTCTGAAGCGCGATCGGTGGTAAGCCGCACCTCGCCCGTGCCCATGGGTGAACCGGCTGGATTAATCACATGGCCGTGAATACTCCCGGTAGCAGCGTCCTGCGCGAAAGAACGCAGACTCTGGCCCACCGCCAGCACGCCGAGAAGAACTCCTGCCATCAGGCTGCTCGAACTCCATCCAAATCGCTTCATCTTATCTCTCCCCGCGCCGGTTCTCCGACGCTCTTGGTGAACTCTCGCAACCATTGTGATGCAATCGCTCCCGCGGCATAGCTGGTTGGTAGCGTAAGCGACGGTCAACTTCGCCTGGCTCGGCAACGCTCCCAGGCCGAACAGCATGACCAACTTACATGGAATGAAGCACCTAATTCAACCCCCAAACCGACGATCTCTCGCTTCGCGTCGCAATCAACAAGGCTTTACACCGGTCCAGCCCACCAGAAAGACTGACTGCCGGCCTCGACCGTACTGCCGCTTTACTCATCCATAGCCTCATAGTCCCGTCTCGGCCAGCAAACCTCGGGCTGCCGCCTCATCCTGCCGGCGCACCTGCACCCGCACGCGGAACGCCAGGGCAAGCAG